>PXAI01000053.1 GCA_003567135.1 Balneolia bacterium
AATTTGGCAAATTTCACCATATCGGCATCGGTCAGAATTCGTTTTGTGAGTCCTTCCAGCTCGGGCGAACTGGATCGTTTTTCCAGATCGGCAATCACTTCGCGGGATGTCTCCTCAAGCGCGGGGAATTGATAAACCTCCTCAAAATAGGCCCGGATGATATCCGTACCGCGGGAGTAAAGCTCTTTTGTATCCGCTGATCCCTTCTCGTAATCCTTCCGGAGTTTTTTGATTTCCGACTCCATTTCCTGAAGAGGGTTTTTGAAAACAGGAATCTCAACCTGCTTTTCCTCAACGGGTTCCGGTTTTGGAGGGAAGATTTTTTCCCGATAGCGGTAGATCAGCCAGATCAGAATCGCCAGAACCAGCGCACCGATGATCCACGGAAGGAGAGAAGCGGCAAAATCGAAAATAGGCTTGAGCGGACGCAGCTGAGCCTCTTCATCAAGCGTTGAGCGGAAGTAAATCTGAACCGGATGAACCGAAGTTATCGCAGTATCCTGATCCGTGATTTCCAGAATCTGAAGTCCGCTGATGAGCGTATCCTCCGTGCCGAAAAACTGCAGGGAAACGGCAAGGCTGTCCCTGTTCGCCGATTGCCGGAACCGCTGAATTCGGCGCACTTCGAAGGGATCATCAAAGGAAGCGGAATCGGGAAAGATGACGTCATCCGCATCCGGATTAAAACGATGTACGATGCTCAGTTCAAAGGTGTCTCCGGCGCGAAGCGTATCCCGCGAGGTATGTACCACAGCCTGCTGCGCCTGAAGAAAGTCGGCGGCGATCAGGCAGATCGCAACAGCAAAAATGATATGGTTGAAGCGGAGCATCAGCGGCGGAGTTGGCGTTTTTGAAACAGCGAAATGAGCGGCTGAATGTACGAATTATTGGTTAAAAGACGCACGTGATCCACGTTCAGTTTTCGCATTTTCCGGCGTGTTTCCTCAATCTGCTGAAGCCGTTTTGCGCGGTATTCGTTTCTGACGCGCTCACTCGACGTGTCAATTACGGTATAGCTGCCGGTTTCGGTATCCAGAAAGGGAACGAGGCCCATGTAGGGAAGATCGTTCTCCACTTCATCGTCGATAGAAAGACAGATGACGTCGTGTTTTTGATTGAGGATATTCAGCTGGCGCTCGTAGCCTGAATCCTGAAAATCGCTGATCAGCGTGATAATCGCCCTTCGCTTCATCAGGCGGCTCACGTATTCAATCGCCACCTTGATTTCCGTTCCGCTGGATTTCGGTTTGGTCACAAAAAGCTCTCTGATCAGCCTTAAAACGTGCGTTTTTCCTTTTCGGGGAGGGATTACTTTTTCGATCGTATCCGTAAATAAGATCAGGCCGACCTTATCATTATTCTTGATCGCGCTGAACGCCAGAATTGCGGCAAGTTCGGTAGCCAGATCAATCTTCCGCTGATTTAAACTTCCGAAAAGTCCGCTGGTAGAAATATCCACACAAAGCATGAGCGTCTGTTCCCGCTCTTCCTCAAAAATCTTGATGTAGGGTTCATCCGACCGCGCCGTTACGTTCCAGTCGATCAGGCGAATGTCGTCGCCAAACTGATACGGACGAACCTCTGAAAAAACCATGCCGCGCCCTTTGAATGCGGAGTTGTATTCTCCGCCAAAAAGATTGTTTACCAATCCTTTGGTACGAATCTCGAGGGTCCGGATTTTTTTAAAAATTTCTCTCGTTATCATCTCAATAATTGCCAGATTACAGGACTTACGGCAATGTATACAGGTGTCCGTATGTCATTGTAAATTCGGGCTGAGGTTCAGTATCTTTAGGCGACGAAAAAATGTAATGAAACGTGTATCTCATTACGTCTAACAGAAACGCTATTATAAGGAATTTTTCATGTTAATAGGTGTACCAAAGGAAATCAAGGTTCACGAAAACAGAGTAGCATTGTTGCCTACCGGAGTAGTTGACCTGAAACGAAACGGCCATTCGGTTATTATTGAAAAAAACGCCGGCCTCGCAAGCGGTTATCCCGATGAGGAATACGTGGAAGCGGGCGCTGAAGTTATTGATTCGGCTGAAGAAGTCTGGGCGAAAGCTGAGATGATTATGAAAGTTAAAGAGCCTGTCGCCAAAGAGTATCCTCTGATGCGCAAAGGCCAGATAATTTTTACCTATTTCCACTTTGCCGCCAGCGAAGAGCTTACGCGCGCGGTGATTGAGTCGGAATGTATTGCCATTGCCTACGAAACCGTGGAGCGCATCGACGGATCGCTTCCGCTGCTTATTCCGATGAGCGAAGTTGCCGGAAGAATGTCGGTTCAGGAAGGCGCAAAATTCCTGGAGCGTGTTCAGGGCGGACGCGGCGTGCTTCTGGGCGGAATTCCCGGCGTGCCTCCCGCTAACGTTATGGTTCTCGGCGGCGGAATTGTCGGCGTAAACGCGGCAAAAATCGCCGCAGGAATGGGCGCAAACGTATTTATTTTTGACATCAACGTTCAGCGCCTGCGCCAGCTTGATGACTTCATGCCGAAAAACCTGACAACTGTGTACTCATCCGAGCTGAATATCCGCCAGATGCTTCCGCTGATGGACCTGGTTATCGGTGCGGTTCTCATTCCCGGTGCGAAGGCTCCGAGGCTGATCCGCCGTGATATGCTCAAAACGATGAAACCGGGCGCGGTAATTGTGGATGTGGCCATCGATCAGGGCGGATGCATCGAAACCGCAAAACCAACCACGCACGACGATCCGATTTACGTTATTGATGATGTGGTTCATTACTGCGTGGCCAACATGCCGGGCGCCGTTCCGCATACTTCAACGCAGGGACTCACCAACGTTACGATGCCGTACGCAATTCAGCTTGCAAACAAGGGATGGCAGCGCGCAATCCGCGAAAATCGCGAGCTGGAACACGGCCTCAACATCGCTGAAGGCGCTGTTGTGTACAAAGATGTCGCCGAAGCGTTCGACATTGAATACACGCCGATCACCAAGTTTATGGCACAGCACGCATAAACAAGGTTATCTCATTTTAAAATGCCCGTTTGTGATTCGTCGCAAACGGGTATTTTTTTGGGTAGCCCGGATTATTCACCAAAGCCTGCCCCGACTAATTCGGGAAGAAAGTCGCCGTCTTAAGCCATACTCAAATTTGAAAGAGTGCATAAATTTCCAATATAGATATGGTTCAAATGCTTAGACCGCATATTTTTTTTCTTAGTGAGTAATTCGGGCTGATGATTTCCGGCAACTTTCACTAAATTCAAAGTTCTGAACGTCACATAAATAACTTCTGATTACTGGATTATGAGAATATTACTTACCGCTCTTCTTTTTCTGATTCCCGCTCTTGAGGCTTTTTCACAGGAAATTACGCCGCAATGGATTCGCTATCAGTCTATTTCACCGGATGGAAACCATATCGCCTTCACCTATATGGGCGATATTTACCGCGTTCCGGCAGAGGGCGGTGAGGCGCGTCAGCTTACGTTCCACAGCGCGCATGATTTTATGCCGGTCTGGAGTAACAATGGTTCCAAAATCGCGTTCGCATCCGACCGCTACGGTAATTTTAATGTTTATGTGATGGATGCGATGGGTGGCGAGGCAACACGCCTTACGTTCCATTCGAACGATGAACATCCCTACACGTTTTCTCACGACGATTCCAGCGTTATTTTCGGTGCGGTGCGTCAGGATGACGTCAATCATCGTCAGTTTCCGGCGATGTCGCAGCCTGAGCTGTACAGCGTGCCGGTTGAAGGCGGACGCGTCGATCAGGTATTTACGATTCCGGCTGAATACGTTCAGATCAGTCCTGATGGCTCGAAAATGGTTTATCACGATAAAAAGGGCGGCGAAAACGAGTGGCGGAAACATCACCGCTCGGCCATCGCACGCGATATCTGGCTGTATGATGTGAACGAGGATTCGCATCGTCAGCTTACCTTTTTCAACGGCGAAGACCGGAATCCCGTTTTCGATTCCGACGCATCCCATATCTACTTTCTCAGCGAGCGTAACGGCGATTCCAACGTCCACGTGATGCACACCGATACACCCGATGAAGTACTTCAGCTCACTGATTTTGAATTTCATCCGGTGCGTTTTCTAAGCTATGGAAACGGGCGCCTGGCATTCGGATATGACGGCGAACTGTACACCATGGAGCCCGGCGGCGAACCACAAAAAGTGGATGTCACGATCCGCACACAGTCTGTTCAGAACACCGATAAATACATCACCATTAACGGCGGCGTTCAGGAAATGGCGGTTTCGCCTAATGGCAAGGAAATTGCGTTTATTGCGCGCGGTGAGGTTTTTGTCACATCCACAGACGGTTCTTTTACCAAGCGCATCACCACCACGCCACAGCGGGAACGTTTTGTAACGTTTACACCGGATGGTGACGCCGTGGTTTACGCCAGCGAGCGCGACGGGCAGTGGAATATTTATCAGACCAAACGCGTGCGCAGCGAAGAGCCGTTTTTCTACGCGTCAACGCTGCTGGAAGAAACTGTTTTAGTGAAGGGGGATGAGGACAGCTATATGCCATCATTTTCGCCGGATGGAAAAAAGCTGGCGTACATTGCCGGCCGCAGAACCCTTCGGGTGATGAATCTCGAAACCCGCGAAACCAGAGATCTGCTCACACCTGAAGATCTGTTTCACATGCAGGATGGCGACCAGTATTTCACCTGGAGCCCCGACAGCAAATGGCTGCTCGTTGGCTGGAGAAAATTGCTCCACAATGCTGAAGTGCTGCTTCTTGCCGCGGATGGCAGCAAGCGTCAAAATCTTACCGAAAGCGGATTTATGGATATGAGTCCGAAGTGGATAGGCAACGGCGAGAAAATCATCTGGTTTACCACCCGCGACGGCCTGAAAGCCTATGCCAACAGCGGCGCCCGCGAGCGTGATGTGTACGGAATGTTTCTGACGGAGGAAGCGTGGGATAAATACAATCTCAGCGAAAACGACTACAAACTCCTGAATGCCGTGGAAGAAGCGCTTAACGGGGATGATAATGGCGATGATGAGGAAAAACCGCTTGAACCGGAACTGGATCGTGTTCGCGACCGGATGGCGAGGCTGACAATTCACTCGAGTATGCTCAGCGATGCCGTGCTTTCAAAAGATGGTGAAACGCTATACTACCTGACCCGTTTCGAGGATAACACAAATCTCTGGCAGACTAACCTCCGCACGCGCGAAACGAGTCAGGCCATAAGGCTGAACACGGGTCCGGGAAGCCTGGTATGGGATAACGATATGGATAATCTTTATCTGCTCAGCCGGGGTACCATATCCAAACTTGATCCTGCGGGCGGTTCAGCCACTCCGATCAGAATTTCCGGAGAGATGACTTACGATGCCGTTGCAGAACGTGAACACATGCTGGAGCACGTTTACATCCGCACAAAAAACGCGTTTTACGAGCCGACTTTCCACGGCAACGACTGGGATTTGCTGTATCAGGAGTATCAGAAATATCTCCCGCACATCGGCAATTCCTACGAGTTCGCCGAAATGCTTTCCGAGATGATTGGTGAGCTGAATGTTTCGCACGCCGGTGCGAGGTTCAATACATCCATCGATAATGCGGACGCTACAGCATCACTTGGAATTTTTAAGGATTATGATCACGAAGGGGATGGCATCAAAATCGCAGAAATCATCCAGGGCGGCCCGCTGGATCGTTCGGCGTTTAATTTGAGTGCGGGGATGATCATCCGGAAAATCGACGGTGAAACCGTTTCGGCAGATCGCGACGTGGCGCAGTACCTGAACCGGAAAGCGGATAGTTTTACACTTCTTGAAGTAACCGATGTCAACGGCGGAAATGCGCGACAGATCACCGTGAAGCCGATAACGCTGGGGCAGGAGAGGAGCCTGCTTTATCAGCGTTTTGTGCGTATGAACGAGCGCGAAGTGGATGAGCGCAGTGAAGGCAGGCTGGGCTACGTTCACATTCCCGGCATGGGTGACGGACCGTTCCGCAGCATCATCCACGATATGCTTGGACGCTGGAGCGAGCGCGAGGCGGTAATCGTGGATACGCGCTTCAACGGCGGCGGCGATCTTGTTGCCGACCTTGCGATGTTTTTCACAGGCACCGATTTTAACACCTACGCCATGGAAGACCGCGCCGTAGGCGGGGAGCCAACCCTGCAATGGACGAAGCCGACACTCACTATGTTCAACGAGGCCAACTACTCCGACGGACACTGCTACGCCAGCGCCTACTCTGAACTCGAAATCGGAATCACCGTAGGAATGCCGGTTCCCGGAACCTGCAGCTTCGCCGGCTGGTCAGCGCTGCCCGACGGAACCCGCTGGGGAATCGTGCCCGTCAGCGCAAGAAATATGTCCGGTGAATGGATGGAAAACAACCAAACCTACCCTCAAATCCAGGTCAAAAACATGCCCGGCGTAGTTGATCAGGGCCGCGACCAGCAGCTCGAAAGAGCGGTGGAGGCGATGCTGGAGTATTTGGATGAATAAGAATGTTTTTCATTGAAAATGGGGAATTGGTGGGTGATTAAGTAGTTGAAAAGAATAGATTCGGGTTGCGGGTTGCGGGTTTCGGGTTTCGGGTTGCGGGTTTTTCGTGAGTTCAGCGCTTAAACCCGACTCCCATCGCCCCAACCATGTCATCCCGCAATCGGGCTGTAAAGTTGTTTAGGAACGAATGGTTACACGATATGCGGGATCTTCCAGCGTAATTCTTGGACAAATCGTGTTGAGGCTAAGATCGCCGCCCAAAATGGCACCAGCGCTTTTGTGCTACCATCTTTAAGCGACTGATGACTGAGTTTGTACCACGTTGGAAGATCCCGTATAAATCCTCGCTATCGCGAGAGGATTTTACGGGATGACAGCTTCGGGGCGTCTTGGTGTTGGTTATAGTGAATTACCTCGTCGTCTCCTAACTGCCATCGCTCCAGAACTGTCATCCCGCAATAGGGCTGTAAAGTTTTTTAGGAACAGATGGTTACACGATATGCGGGATCTTCCAGCGTTACTATTGGACAGATCGTATTGAGGCTAAAAATCGTCGCCCGAAATGGCATCAGCGCTTTTTTGTTCTACCATCTTTAAGCGACCGACGACCGAGTTTGTACCACGTTGGAAGATCCCGTATAAATCCTCGCTATCGCGAGAGGATTTTACGGGATGACAGCTTCGGGGCGTTGATAGGCGTGCTCTACAAACCCGCAACTCTTCTTCCCCCCAATAATCCGTAATCAATTCAAAGAAGCTTTCGCGCTCTGCTTCAGTTCCTGTTTTAAATATCTGCCTGTATGGCTGCCTTCTGCTTCCGCAACTTTTTCCGGAGTGCCCTGGGCGATGATTTCGCCGCCGCCGCTGCCGCCTTCGGGGCCGAGGTCGATGATGTGATCGCAGGCTTTGATCAGGTCGAGATTATGTTCGATTACGAGCACGGTATTGCCTTTATCAACGAGTTGCTGAATGACTTCCACGAGCATGCGCACGTCATCAAAATGGAGGCCGGTGGTGGGCTCATCCATCACGTAAAGCGTGTTGCCGGTGCCGATTTTTGAGAGCTCCCGGGCCAGCTTGATACGCTGTGCTTCGCCACCGCTGAGCGTCGTGCTGGACTGCCCGATCGTCAGGTAGCCGAGGCCGACCGCGTTCATGGTATCCAAAATGCGCTTAATGCGCGGGAATGCGTGGAAAAAGTCGGCGGCTTTTTCTATCGACATATTCAGCACATCAGAGATGTTTTTGCCCTGATAGTACACCTCAAGCGTTTCGCGGTTGTAGCGGCGTCCCTGGCAGGTTTCGCATTTCACGTAAACATCCGGCAGGAAATTCATTTCGATTTTCTTCATACCGTCGCCGCCGCAGCTTTCGCAGCGACCGCCTTTTACGTTGAACGAAAAGCGTCCCTGATCGTAGCCGCGAATTTTTGCCTCAGGCAGTTCCGCGAAGAGGGAGCGAATGGCATCAAAAACTTTCGTGTAGGTTCCGGGATTCGACCGGGGCGTGCGGCCAATCGGGCTTTGATCGATGGAGATAATCTTATCCACTTCATCAATGCCCTTAATGGAATCATACGGAAGCGCCGCGGTTTTCGATTTATAAAAATGATTGGTCAGGATCGGTACAAGCGTCTGGTTGATGAGCGAACTTTTTCCGCTTCCGCTCACGCCGGTTGCGCAGATAAACTTGCCAAGTGGCAGATTAAGATCTGTGCTTTTGAGATTGTGTCCGCGCGCGCCTTTCAGCGAAATCTTTTTTCCGTTGCCTTTGCGCCGCTCATCAGGAATTTCTATGGATTTTTTATAGGACATGTATGATCCGGTCAGCGAATCATTGCCGATTTTCTCAGGAACTCCGGCAAACACAATTTTGCCGCCGTTAACGCCCGCGCCCGGACCCATATCCACCACAAAATTGGCGTTTTCAATCGTTTCGCGATCGTGTTCCACAACCAGAACGCTGTTGCCGAGATCGCGGAGCATCTTCAGTGAATTGATCAGCTTGATGTTATCGCGCTGATGCAAACCGATGCTCGGCTCATCCAGAATGTAGAGCACGCCCACAAGCTGCGTTCCGATCTGCGTGGCCAGACGAATTCGCTGCGCTTCGCCGCCGCTGAGGGTCTGAGCTTCGCGATCCAGAGAGAGATAATCCAGCCCGACGTTCAGCAGGAAATCCAAACGGTCGCGGATTTCCTTTACGATCTGTGATCCGATCAGCCGCTGGCGGTCATTCAGCTCCAGCCTGTCGATTTGTCTGCGGAGGGTGCGGATATCCATCTTCACCAGATCGTGAATTTTCAGATCGCCAAGTTTATAGGATAACGCTTCTTTATTGAGTCGCCCGCCGCTGCAGGATGGGCAGACCACGCGATCCATATACGCTTTGGCTTTGTCGCGCTGTTTCGGGGATTTACTCTCCTCATACGCTTTGCGGATGACCTCCCGCATACCCTCAAACGCGTATTTGTAGGTCACATTCTTGCTGCCGAATTCGTAGGTGATATCAAACTTTTTTCCGTCGCTTCCATCCATGATGATGCGCATCAGTTCATCAGGGAATTTGGAAACCGGCGTATCAAAATCGACGTCAAAGCCGGATAAAACGGCTTCGAGCTGCTTGAATACAAATATGTTTCTGGGTTTACCGAGATAGCGGATCGCCTCTTCGCGGATGCTCAGCTTGTGATTCGGAATTACGAGATCGGGATCAACATCGTAGCTGTATCCGAGTCCGTCGCAGGTCGGGCAGGCCCCATAGGGCGAGTTAAACGAAAACAGATTTGGCGCCGGATCTTCATAGGCCAGTCCGCTTTCCTGATCAAAAAGTTTTTTCGAGAATAGCAGGTCGCGTCCGCCATCTTTTCCTTCCGGAATGTTCAGTATGACATTTCCGTCGGCCATCTCAAGCGCGGTCTGAACACTCTGCGCAATTCTCGAACGGCTGGATTCCGAAATCACAAACCGGTCGATGACGACATCAATATTATGCGTCTTATATCGGTCAACTTTCATCCCGGATTCCAGCTCAGCATACTCGCCGTTTACCCTGACCCGGATAAAGCCCTGCTTGAGCGTTTGTTCGAAAAGCTCGCGATAGTGCCCTTTACGGCCGCGAACAACCGGAGCCAGGCAGTAAGCGCGCGTGCCTTCAGGTTGATTCAGAATGTGTTCAACCACCTGATCGGTAGTCTGCTTCTCCATTTTATTCCCCGTTTTGTAGGAATAGGGGATGGCGACCCGGGCGTAGAGCAGGCGAAGGTAATCGTAAATTTCGGTAACGGTTCCAACGGTGGAACGCGGATTCCGGTTTGTCGTTTTCTGATCAATCGAAATAACAGGAGAGAGGCCGTCGATAAAATCCACATCCGGCCGCTCCATCATGCCCAGAAACTGCCGCGCGTAGGCAGAAAGCGACTCCATGAACCGGCGCTGCCCCTCCGCATAAATCGTATCAAACGCCAGCGAAGATTTCCCGGAACCCGACAATCCCGTAACCACAACAAGCTGGTCTCTCGGAATATCAATATCAATTCCCTGAAGATTATGTTCCCGCGCGCCGCGGATGATGATCGAAGATTGCAAAATTTGCCGGTTGATGTTGAGATTAAGATTCTTAGCCAACACAGAAGATAATTAAACATTGGCAAACATAGTTCCGGAATTCTTCGAAGAGTTACGGGTGAGGAAGAGTTGCGGGTTCCGGGTGAGGAAGAGTTACGGGTTGCGGGTTTTCGCGGATTTTTGAATTCAAATATCATCGCCCCAACGCTGTCATCCCGCAATCGGGTTCGAAGGTTGTTCAGGAACATATGGTTATACGATATGCGGCGAGTTACTCGTCCCGACCCTTCGGGAGATCTTCCAGCGTGTTGATTGGACAGATGTTTTTGAGGTCAAAAATAGTCGCCTGAAATGGCATCAGCGCTTTTATGTGCCACCATCTTTAAGCGATCACCGCCCGAGCCAAAAATCACGCTGGAAGATCCCGTATAAATCCTCGCTATCGCGGAAGGATTTTACGGGATGACAGCCCTGGTGCGGAAGTTGGCGTATTCAGCGAACCCGCAACCCGCAACCCGCAACCCGCAACCCGAAACCCGAAACCCGAAACAGTACTTTCCCACCGATAGTCAATAATCCGTAATCAATAATCAATCAGAAAAACCCGCACCTGCAACTTTCTCTGACTTTTAT
The DNA here is from genome assembly GCA_003567135.1 of Balneolia bacterium. Taxonomy (GTDB): domain Bacteria; phylum Bacteroidota; class Rhodothermia; order Balneolales; family Cyclonatronaceae; genus PXAI01. Next base: position 10,679 of record PXAI01000053.1, read on the forward strand.
TCAACGAATACGTTATTTTCACTGTTTCCGATTAATTCTTCCATACTTAATGATTTCGTTCGCGCATGTCGCAGAGTAAAAGCAATACGCAGAT
>PXAI01000166.1 GCA_003567135.1 Balneolia bacterium
ATTTTTGATGTATTGCCTCACTCTGTTAACTGCAGATTCAGAAACTGACATTGCCAAATATTCTTCCTGCCACCTGAATTTTTCTTTTGTGAGCTTATTTTTGTTGATCCAGTAGGATGACCCCCCTTTTATCAGCCGCATTATTTTCTGAATGTTTTGATCAAATCCCAGTGATATCAGGCAGTGGCAGTGATCTGAATAGCCACTGATGTAATCAATATGTATCCCTTTTTCGTGTGCATTTTCCCGGATGTGATCCCAGACATTGGTGCGCAATTCTTTTGTATCGAGAAAAGGGATTCTGTGTTTTGTACTCCAGACAAAATGGATATAAACCTTGACGAATGGCACTTTTCTGTAACCCTCCTGATTATCCCGGATTATTCACGAAGTAATAAAATATACGATATAGTCAATTGATTTATTGGAATTTTGAGCAAACATGTAGTTTCTCAAATTTGGGTGTTTCAAAAGACGGCGACTTTTTCCCGATGGCTGCGTTGAAGGTGATAAAGTGTACTCAGGGTACATCAGTACCCTTCCGCTCACTTTACCTCCCTTCGCCTTACCATCGAAAAAAATTCCCCGAATTAGTCGGGGCAGGCTTTGGTGAATAATCCGGGTTAACTCTTATGCTTTTAGATGAACAAGTTTTTTAAAATATATTTAAAAACTATTTTGCCATCACCTTTGGGACGGTCTAAAACCGTATCCCTGTTCAAACATTTCAATTCGGCTCTATAAATTCATATGCAATTATTTAAGGGGAATATTCTCTCTTATCATAATGATCCGGGCGACAAAGAGCTCGCATCCTCCTATTCCTATTTTGAGAATGGCATACTTGCCGTTGAGAACGGCAAAATTGTGTACTGCGGCGATCAGGAAAACCTTCCCTTTGATGCGTCTGATCATGAACTTCACGCCTACCCGGATCAGCTGATTATTGCCGGTTTTGTGGATACGCATATTCATTATCCCCAAATCGGGATGATTGCCTCGTATGGCGAGCAGCTGCTTGAGTGGCTCGACCGGTACGCGTTCCCCGCTGAGATGAAGTACTCCGATAAAGCGTATGCCAAAATGATGGCGAAAGAATTTACCGACGAGCTTTTCCGAAACGGAACCACAACCGCCCTCGTTTTTTCCACCGTTCATGAACAATCTGCCGAGGCGCTTTTTGAAGAGGCGCTTTCAAGAAAGATGTGCCTGCTAACCGGAAAAGTTCTCATGGACAGAAACGCGCCGGACGATCTGCGGGATACGCCGGAGAGGGCGTATGAGGAATCGAAAAGGCTGATCGAAAAATGGCACGGGAAGGATCGTCTGAGATACGCGGTAACGCCACGTTTTGCGATCACATCATCGCCCGAACAGCTGGATGCCGCCGGACGCCTGCTGAAAGAGTTTCCCGATGTTTATCTTCAGACCCATCTTTCTGAAAACAAAAACGAAATTGCCGCTGTCGCTGATTTGTTCCCCGATTCAAAGGGATATCTGGATGTTTACGACAGTCACGGCCTGGCCGGAAAGCGCAGCGTATTCGCGCACTGCGTACATTTAACCGACGACGAATTCGCCCTGATGAAAAAACGCGATTCGGCTATATCGTTTTGTCCGTGTTCAAATCTGTTTCTCGGCAGCGGGCTCTTTGACATTGAGAAGGCAACCCAACACGGAATAAAAATGGGGCTGGGTACAGACGTCGGCGGCGGAAACTCCTTCTCCGTGCTGCAAAATCTGAATGAAGCCTATAAAGTAGCCCAGCTGCGCGATCAGAAACTGAATCCCCTGAGGGCGTTTTATCTCGCCACGCTTGGCGGCGCACGCGCTTTGTCCCTGGAAAACGAAATCGGAAGCCTGAAAAAAGGTAATTACGCCGATTTCACCATTCTGAATCCCTGCGCAACGCCACTGATGAAACTCCGCATGGAACGCGCCGAAAGCCTGACAGATACGCTTTTTGTACTTATGATGATGGGAGATGATCGGTGTGTGTCGGGGACGTGGATTGGCGGGGAGAAGATGGCGTAGTTTTTAGTGTCAATAAAGACGCCTGTAATTGAGGGTGGCGATCATTTCGTAAAGACGTAGTTACCTTTTGTGCGGATGCGCCGGCAGTCGCACAGACGCCAGGTAACCCAATAGCCGCCGGCTGGGATAAAATGGCTAAACCTTCGCTGTGTTGCGCTAAATAAAATCAATGCTCCGCAACCATTGTAGCCATTTCTAAGGTTCGTCAGCGGTATGATTTTATTCTTAACGCTTCACTCCGCTACGGTTCTTAACGCCATTTTATCCTAAGCCGGATATTTTTTCTGATAAAGACAGTCCATTTCTAAATAAAAATACTTTCCCTCCGAGGAATCGGAGCAGACTGGACAACAGTAATTCTGAACTCTGCATTCTATAATTCTGAATTCACGTGCTGTTCTCAACGCCACTTTACCCATTGTCCGGATTACTTTAAAAAAAGCGCTTTTATATCTGCGTATTGTGATAAACCGGAAAAAGCATTACACTACATCGACATAGAATTCCGGCGGAGATCCGGTTTTACATGTCAATCCGTTTTCTAATTTATGACCATCATTCAATCCCGGCGTGTTTATACAGATGAGGGCCTTAAGCCTGCGGGAATCAGCGTGCGCAATGGAATTATTCAGGAGATTTTGCCTTATCAGGAGTTGAAAAACGGTTCAGAAAACGGGATATCAGATTTTGAAAACGATGTGATCATACCCGGCCTGATTGATCCACATATTCACATAAACGAGCCGGGGCGCGCCGACTGGGAAGGGTTTGAATCAGCAACCAAAGCCGCGGCGGCCGGAGGCATCACCCTGCTTGCAGATATGCCGCTCAACAGCTCTCCCGTTACCACTTCGGCTGAAGCGCTGCAACTGAAAACGGAATCATCCGCGAATAAACTGAACGTCGACTGCACGTTTTACGGGGGCGCAATCCCCGGAAATGAGGCGGAAATCGCTAAACTGGCAGAGGCCGGCGTTCCGGGAATAAAGGTGTTTTTATGTGATTCCGGCCTTGATGAATTCCCTGCCGTTGGCGAAATGGAACTGCAAACCATTATGCCCGTTCTGGCGGGTTTTGGGTTACCGCTATTGGTTCACGCCGAGCTGACTGACGATACCATCAGCCCGAATTCTGATTTTACGTTATACCAGAATTATGCAGATACGCGGCCCGATCATTTTGAGATTAACGCCATTGAGATGATGATCAGGCTGTGCCGGGAAACCGGATGCCGGGTTCATATTGTGCACGTGGCCACCGCAAAAGGCGCTAAACTTATAAAGGAAGCGAAACGGGAAGGACTGCCGCTCACCTGCGAAACCGCGCCGCACTATCTTTACTTTACTTCTGAAACGATCCAAAACGGAAAAACGACGTTCAAATGCGCTCCTCCGTTACGGGATCAGAAAAACCGCGACGGGCTGATTCAGGGGCTGCTCGACGGCACCATCGACTTCATCGGAACCGACCACTCCCCTTGTCCGCCGGAGCTGAAATCCATGGATTCCGGCAATTTTTATACGGCCTGGGGCGGGATATCATCCCTGCAGCTTTTACTGCCTGCGCTCTGGACATCCGTCAAAGACCATGGCGCTGACGTTACAGATATTGTTAAGTGGACCTCCTCCGAACCGGCCAAATTTTTAGGTTTGGATCATAAAACGGGATTTATCAGGGAAGGATACGAAGCGAATCTCACGGTTTGGGATCCGGATAGCGAGTTCACGGTGAAGGCTTCGGATTTATATCATAAACACAAAATTACGCCGTATGATGGCGAAAAGCTGGCCGGAATTGTGAAATCGGTGTTCTTGCGCGGACAGCAGGTTTTCGACGGATCAGAATTTAAACACAACACTGGAAAAACAATTTTTAAAACGGAAAGGATGCTGAATGAGTAAACAGGTTACAACTGCCGCATTTACCGGCATGGTGGATCTTGCATCAATTCGACTGGGGGGAAAGACCCTGAAGGCGAGTGATGAGTTTTTTGCGGAGAAGGAAAATCTCCTGAAAGACGGCCGCGGAATTTATATAGACGACAAATACACCGATCGCGGTAAATGGATGGACGGATGGGAATCGCGGAGAAAAAGAGAGCCGGGGCACGACTGGTGCATCATCCGGCTTGGTTTGCCGGGCGTGGTTCAGGGCGTGGATATCGACACGAATCATTTTCTGGGAAATAATCCGGCGTATGCGTCGGTGGACGGAATTAAGCTAAAAGAAGACCAGAATGAAAGTAACCTGGAAGATGAAAACTGGACGGAAATCCTGCCGAGGTGTCCGCTGGCGCCCGGAGCGCAGAATCTTTTCGGAATTGCGAGCGACCGGACCTGGACACACATCAGGCTAAACATCTACCCTGACGGCGGCGTGGCACGTTTTCGCGTTTACGGGATTGTAACGCCGCGCATTCCGGTCAGCTCACTCGGCGAGGTTGATCTCGTTGCGATGGAAAATGGTGGCCGTGCCGTAGCGTGCAGCGATATGTTTTTCAGCCCGATGTCTAACTTAATTTTACCCGGCAGAGCCGAAAATATGGGTCAGGGCTGGGAGAGTAAACGCCGACGCGGACCCGGCAACGACTGGGTCATTCTGCGAACCGCTCGTCCCGGCTACATCAGCCAGATTGAGGTTGATACCAACCATTTTAAGGGAAATTACCCCGATTACTGCACAATTGACGCATGCTACGCTCCTGATATTTATATTGATGCACTGAACTGGCCCGATATAAACTGGGAGCGCGTGGTTGACAAACAAAAACTGACCGCACACACCCGGCACGTTTTCAAGGAAGAACTTTTATCTGAAGGGCCGTTCACGCACGTGAGGCTCAATATTTATCCTGATGGCGGCGTAAGCCGGCTGAGGGTTCACGGAAGATTTGGAGATATGACAATTTCAGAGTTCAACAAATTAAGTAAAGAAGAAGCTGTTAATACATTACTGCTTTGCTGCGGATCACGAAACTGGGCTGAGCAGATGGCCGGCAACAGGCCGTTTACATCGCGCGATGAGATGTTTACCAAAGCCGATGAAATTTGGGTAAATCTGCCGGAGCAGGACTGGCTTCTGGCGTTTGATCATCACCCGAAAATCGGGGATGTGGACAGCCTTCGGAAAAAGTTTTCATCAACCCGGTCGTGGGCCGAAAGTGAGCAGAGCGGAACAGCGGTTGCATCCGAAAAAACGCTTCAACAGCTTGCCGAGCTTAACGATGAATACCTGAACAAATTCGGCTACATCTTTATCGTATGCGCAACCGGAAAATCCGCCGACGAAATGCTCGATATCCTGAAAAGCAGAATCGGAAATGATCCGAAGGAAGAATTGAAAATAGCGGCGGGCGAGCAGCAGCAAATCACGCAAATCAGAATGAAAAAACTCCTCTCATGAAGACTACGTTAACCAAACAAAACCTGAGCGCTCTTTATAAGGAGATCGGCGAAGCGAACGACGCATTTTCTGAGTTTTATCCCGGAGAACCCACCGTACGACAAGCCGTACACACCGTTTACGGGGGAGCACAGATATTTAAGGCAGAAACGGCATCGCGGCTCGGAGAACTGGCGAGAAGATCACTCGAAGAATCCGCTCCGGATTTTGCCTCGTTTGCCAAAGCGCTAAAGTTTCCCGGAAGTGAGCGGCTTCCGGATGATCCCGATCAGCTTGAACGATTATCGGAAAAGCTGCAGCATTATGAGGATGAAATCCGGAAATCAGATCCTGAAATCTGGCTTGCATGGACCGTTTATCAGCGCGTTCAGGCCAAACTTGATAAAGAACCGGTTGAAGATTTCAGAATAGATTTTGAAGATGGTTACGGCAATCGACCCGATGAAGAAGAGGACAAAGACGCCGTGCGAAATGCGAAGGAAGTTGCTAAAGGAATGGCCAGCAATACGCTTCCGCCGTTTATCGGGATTCGCATCAAACCGTTTACGCCTGATCTGAAACAACGTTCGCTACGAACACTCGATCTTTTCCTTAGCGCGCTCGCCGAAGAAACCGGTGGCAAACTTCCGCCAAATTTTGTGGTGACCATTCCAAAGGTGGTTTCTGCAGAAGAAGTCACTGCTCTGGTGAATGCGTTCGAGCTGATTGAGGCCGGAACTTCATTTAAAAAAGATTCGCTGAAGCTGGAACTGATGATCGAAACACCGCAGTCGCTGATTACCAGCACCGGTGAAGTTCTGCTGCCGAAGCTGATCACCGCTTCGCGCGGACGCTGCGTTGGTGCCCATTTTGGCGTTTATGACTATACGGCCAGCGTGAACATTACGGCAGATTACCAGAGTATGGATCATCCTGCCTGTGATTTTGCCCGCCACATGATGAAAGTTTCGTTTGCCTCAATGGGAATAAATATTTCCGACGGCGCGACGAACATCATGCCGATTGGTCCGCACAGAGCTGAAAAAGGCAAAGAGCTTTCAGATCAGCAGGCTGAGGAAAACCGAGAAACCGTTCACCGCGCGTGGAGGCTTATGTTTGATCACGTAAATCATTCGCTGAGACAGGGATATTATCAGGGATGGGATCTGCATCCGGCTCAGTTTCCGGTTCGGTATGCGGCGGTGTATCTCTTCTTCCTGCGAACGCTCGATCAGGCATCGCACAGGCTGAAAACGTTTGTGGAACGCGCCGCACAGGCCACGCTGGTCGGAGATGTTTTTGACGATGCCGCAACCGGTCAGGGGCTGCTTAATTACTTCATCCGTGGAATGAATTGTGGTGCAATTACCATTGAAGAAGCAAAGGCGACGGGACTCACTCTTGAGGAAATCCGCGGGCGCTCTTTCGTGAAGATCCTTGAAAACCGCCGAAAATCGTAAATTCGAACTACATCCAAACCAATTCGCACTGATTATGAAAAGTCCGATAACTACTCATGTTCTCGATACGGCAAACGGCCATCCGGCAAACGGAATTCGGGTTACACTTGAAAAACAGCTCGATAACGGAACCTGGAACCATATCGCCGAAGGCAAAACGAACAACGATGGCAGAATCACCGACTGGATGCCAGCTGATAAAAAAGCCGAAAAAGGACTTTACAGAGTAACATTTCACGCCGGATCATATCTGGAGCAAAAGGGAAACAAAGAGCCGTTTTACACGGAAATCCCCGTGACGTTCCGCCTTTCTGATCCATCTGCACACTATCACATTCCACTTTTACTTAGCCCATTCGGCTACTCAACTTACAGGGGGAGTTAACATTATGTCTCTAAACATTAAAAACAGCTACGGAAAATCAGGTGTAAGAATCCTGAAGATCATCCGCAATGCCGACCGACACGAACTGATGGAGTTCACGGTGGATATTCGTCTGTACGGCGATTTTGAAACTGCACATACCGACGGCGACAACAGCCTTGTTCTGCCAACGGATACCATGAAAAACACGGTTTACGTGCTCGCAAAAAAGCACAGCTTTACATCCGCTGAGGAGTTCGGGAAGATTTTATCAAAGCATTTTGTGAGCTCACAGCCACAGATCAAAAAAGCGACCGTTTCGCTTCATGAGCGTCCCTGGCAGCGTATGAGTCCCGGAGGTAAGCCTGATCCATTCGCTTTTTCACAGGCTACCGGCGAGCGTTACACTACGTTTGTTGAGTACAGCTCCGGCGGTTTCCATATCAAAGCCGGGCTGGATGATCTGATCATCTTAAAGTCCACAAATTCCGGATTCAGTGGCTACGTGTTTGATGACTATACCACGCTGAAAGAAACCGACGACCGCGTTTTTGCGACCAGCCTTACCGCCACCTGGACCTACAATTCTGACGATGCCGACTTCGGTTCACTTCGAAATGACATTCGCGAACTTCTTTTGAAAGAATTTGCGGCGCATCACAGCCTGTCCGTTCAGCACACGCTTTACGCTATGGCTGAAAAAGTGCTGGAAACGTTTCCGCAAATAGATGACATCCACATGACCATGCCCAACAAGCACTTCCTGAAATTTGATCTGGAACCGTTCGGCCTGGAAAATGAAAACGAAATCTTCTATCCGATCGAAGAGCCCTACGGCCTGATCGATGCAAAGCTTTCGAGATGATGTAATCCCCGAATAAATCAAATATATTGCGTTTTTACCGGTTATTTTAGTGTAACACTTTAAATTAGACTTCCGATTTCTCCTATGATCACTGAATTCATTTTGAATAATAAAACCATCCGGACGAGTGTATCGCCCGGTATGTCGCTGCTCGATTTTATCCGGTATGATCAATATCTGAGCGGCACAAAAATTGGATGTCGTGAAGGAGATTGCGGTGCCTGCACGGTTTTGATCGGAGAACTTACGGAGGACGGAGTCCGGTACAAAAGTATGACTTCATGCGTAACGCCGCTCGGAAACGCCCGCAATAAGCACGTGGTAACCGTTGAAGGCGTGAATATGGAAAACGGGCTCAGCCCGGTTCAGCAGGCGATGGTGGATAATGGCGGAACGCAGTGCGGTTTTTGCACCGTCGGTTTTGTGGTTTCCTTCACCGGGTACTGCCTGACGGCCGAGAAACCGAGCGTGGAAGGCGCCATCAGCGCTATTGATGGCAATATCTGCCGTTGTACCGGTTACAAATCCATCGAACGCGCCGCCGCGGATATTTCGACCATGCTTGAGGGTAAAGACCTCAGCAATCCCGTCCCCTGGCTGGTAGATGCCGGTTTTCTGCCCGATTATTTCACCGGAATACCTGAGCGTTTACAGGAAATGAAGCCGGATCGCCCCAAAACTTCAGGAAACGTAATCGTGAGCGGCGGAACTGATCTTTACGTACAGCGCCATGACGATATGCTCGAAGAAGAGCTTGCACTGATTTTTGATCGCCAGGAGCTGAACCGGATTCACATGAAGGATGGCAATGTGATTATCGGTGCTTCGGCTACGGCCACGGATATGATGGAATCGGAAGTGTTACAGGGAATTTTCCCGAAGCTTTACGAACACATGAAGCTGATCTCTTCAACGCCCATCAGAAATATGGGAACCGTGGGCGGAAACATTGTTAACGCCTCTCCCATCGGTGACATCACGGCATGGCTGCTTGCGATGGGAAGCAGAGTTACCCTTCGCGATGATGCCGGAAAAGAGCGCTCCATGCCACTTCACGAGTTTTATCTGGATTATAAGGTGTTGAATAAACGTGATGATGAAATTGTTCACGAATTCAGCTTCCCCATCCCCGATAAAAATCTGAAATTCAATTTTGAGAAAGTCTGTAAGCGAACCTATCTCGATATCGCTTCCGTGAATAGCGCCATTCAGGTTAAGGTCGAGGATGGAGTCATTACGCGATTCTGCATGAGCGCGGGCGGAGTTGGCCCAACGCCAAGAATTTTACCGGAAACGGCCGCATTTCTGAAAGGGAAACAACTCAGTCCGGAAATTCTGCTTCAGGCAGGATCGGTTATTAAAAATGAAATATCGCCCATCAGCGACGTGCGGGGATCGGCTGAATATAAAAAAATGCTCCTCAAACAGCTCTTCTTTGCACATTTTGTGGAATTATATCCGGAATGCATACAATCAACTGAACTGGTATGAAAAATATTGACTCAAACGGACACGTAACCGGAAAATCTGTTTATCTGGATGACATCCCCGTTCAGCGCGGCACGCTTTATTCAGTGGTGTATGATGCGCAGGTTGCACATGCGGAAATCAAGCATATCGACTATTCAAAGGCACTTCAGGTACCCGGAGTCGAGCGAATTATAACGTGGAAAGATATTCCGGGTGAAAATCAGATTGGGGGGATTATCCCCGATGAGCCGCTTTTTGCTGAGGATGAAATCCACTTTCAGGGTCAGCCTATTGCGCTGATTGTCGGCGAAAGCGAGCATGTTTGCCGGAAAGCCCGAAACCTGATTGAGATTGAGTTTACCAAACTGCCGGTTGTAACTGATCCACGCGAAGCGTTTAAAAACGACAGCCTGATTGCGCCCCCGCGCACGTTCAACCTCGGCAACACCGAATCTGCATGGGATTCATGCGATTACGTTTTTGAAGGACGCGCAGATTCCAATGGGCAGGAGCATCTGTATATAGAAACGCAGGGCGCCTATTCCTGGCAGATGGAGAATGGGAATATCAAAATAGCCACCTCAACCCAGGGGCCAACCGCCGTCCAGAGAACGGCTGCGCGGGTGCTTGGCATTTCCATGAATAACGTGGAAGTGGACGTCACGCGGCTTGGTGGCGGTTTTGGCGGCAAGGAAGATCAGGCAACGCCCTGGGCAGTTATGGTCGCATTGGCCGCGAAAGTGATGCACCGCCCGGTCAAAATTTCCGTGAACCGGATGGA
>PXAI01000228.1 GCA_003567135.1 Balneolia bacterium
CATCCTTCAATGCGTCGCTTTCCTACCGATACGGCATGACAAACCGCGACCGTGTATGGATCGAGGCACTTTACACCACCGGTGATGAAGACGGCGCCGCGGATGGTACGCTCAACAGCGTTCTCACCGGAAATGTCTGGGGATCACCCGTTGGTATTTACAGCGCACACCGCGCCCTGCTGCTCTTCCCTGATCCGCAGGTAGTGAACCGCTACTACTCGATGGTGCACGATATTTCTAATATGGGGCTCGGCGTAATGGGCGGTTCGATCAACGTGATGCGCGACATTATTCCACATCGCTTCAGCGTAAAAGCGGGATCAGCTATTGCTTATAGCAACTATGCACTTCCGGGTGGCGGAACCCATATCGGAACCGAGGTTAACGCAGAGCTGAAGTACAACCTCCGCGTATTTCTCACGCTCGGCCTGAGCGCCGGTTATGTGTTTACGGGGGATTTTTACGATGCGCCGACATCCACGGAATCGCGCCAGCGGCCCGACGATCCCTGGGTCGTTTTTCTCTCCCTGAACTGGCTCATGTTTTAACCCGAGGTCAAAATGATGAATACAACTAAGCTTTATATAATGATCTTCGCTGCCCTGATTCTGGCAGCCTGTTCAGGTGTCCGCTATGCGGATGCGCCCCCGCTCGAGTTTCAGGATATTGACTACGGGTATGATGTCCATTTTTCAACCGGATCGCCCTCCATTGCCTATATCGATGAGGGTCAGGGCGATAAAACGCTGATTCTGGTCCACGGACTCGCCAGCAATGCCGGTTTCTGGAGATACAATATTGATGAGCTCGCACAGCATTACCGCGTTATAGCGGTTGATCTTCCGGGCTACGGAAAATCAGAAAAAGGCGGATTCGATTATGGGATGAAATTCTGGGCAAAATCGATCAGCGATTTTATCGAAGAGCTTGAACTGGAAAACGTAGTTTACGTCGGCCACTCAATGGGTGGCCAGATCGGGATTACCCTTTCGCTCGAATATCCGGATGCGATCGATGAACTGATTCTTGCCGCTCCGGCCGGAATCGAGAAATTTAGTCCGGGATCAGGAAACTGGCTGGCAAGCGTGTTTACCATGGAAGGCGTAAAACGCACCACCGAGCCGCAAATCCGCGAAAACCTCTCGATCAACTTTTACCGCTGGAATAATGAATGGGAATGGATGGTGGAGGAACGCGTAAGAATGGCAAAAGCCCGGGAAATGGACGAATTCGCCTACACGGTGGTCAACTCCGTTTCAGCGATGCTCGATGAGCCCACAACGCATCGCCTGCACAGAATAAATCATCCTTCACTGACGATTTATGGCCAGTACGATGGATTGATCCCAAATCGCTATCTGAACCCGGGTTTTCCGTCAGCAATATTTGAAAAAGGCCACGAACTGATGCCGGATAATACCCTCGTGGAACTCGCGTCAGCCGGGCACATGCTTCAAATCGAAAAACCGGCCGAGTTCAACAACGCGATCATAACCTGGCTGAACCGCTGAGATGAACTTCAGCGGAGAACTGATATCAGCCGGAAAACACAAACTCTACACCATAACAGGCGGTGATAAACATGCACCGCCTGTTTTGTTTCTGCACGGCAACACAAGCAGCTCAGTTTTCTGGAAAGACCTCCTGCCCTATTTCACGGATTTCCGGCTTATTGCTCCTGACCTCAACGGATTTGGTAAAACGCCGTTTCGATCCATCCGTGCAAAAACCGGTGTTGCCGACTGGTCTGATGACGTGATAAACCTGATGAACGGCCTTGGTTATGATCAGTTCCACCTGGTCACACATTCTTTGGGTGGGATCGTCGGATGGCATCTGCTGGCGCATCATCCCAAAAACCTCTTAAGCCTGACGCAAATCGCGCCCGGATCGCCCTATGGATTTGGGGGTACGAAAGACAAAGACGGAAGCCCCATTTATGATGATTTTGCAGGATCAGGCGCAGGAATCAGCAATCCGGAACTGATCAGGCAAATCCGGCAACAAAATACGGCTTTGGAACCGGCAGGAATTTCTCCAAGATGGCTGCTGCGCCATGTAATTATCGGGAAAGGATTTGTTCATCCCCGGGAAGATGAGCTGGTTGAATCGATGCTCTCCGTTCAACTCGGCGATGATGCGCTTCCGGGAAATATCGAATTATCCCAAAACTGGCCTTTCTTTTCCCCCGGCGATTCAGGAATAGTGAACGCAATTTCTCCAAAATGGCTGGAAGGTCTCGCCAAAGAAGTCGCAAACGTGAATCAAAAAGTACCCATCCTCTGGATACACGGATCGGATGATATGCTGGTAAGTAACAGCTCCGTTTCCGAGCCTCACTGGGCCGGAAAAAACGGTCGGCCAGCGGGCTGGCCCGGAAGCGAAATATATCCGCCGCAGCCAATGTCTGATCAAATTGAACGGCTGCTTGAGATAAAAACAGATCAGGGATTTTACGTCCGAAAGCACGTCATAAAAGGTGCCGGGCACTCCCCTCATCTTAAGTCGGCGGAGAGTGTGAGCAGCAGGATCAGGAATTTTTGGAATGATGCTGGTGTGGCACCCTAATACGCTGTTCGGGATTAGGCAAAAATAAAATTTTCAGTATATTCGGGACTGACTTTTGTGGTAACAACTAAATATGTGTTAAACTGCAATCGGCTTTTCAGAACTGAAACCGGCAGATTGCACAAGACCTAAAACTTATTTCAAATCAGGCTGAACATGCGATTAAACAAAATACTACTCCTCATTCTCGCGACACCATTACTATTCATTTCGTGCGAAGAGGATCCCGTCAGTGCAGATTCGGAAACAGAACTGAACATTTCCGTAAACGATCTGGACTTCAGCACCACTCCGGTCGGAGAGTCAACGGATGAGTTCTTTACCATTACAAATGATGGCGATGTGTCGATCAACGATTTAACACTTTCTGTCGGAACCGAGCACTTTGAACTAAGCACAACCAACCTGACCCTCGATCCCCGCCAGTGGACTGACATTCAGGTCATTTTCCGGCCCCAGGGTGAAGGATCTTTCAACGACGTTCTGACGATTTCTTCAGACCAAAACGACATCGAAGAAACAATTACACTCTCAGGTACCGGCGAGGCCATCATCGATCTTGTTCCATCTCTTGATGAACTGAACTTCAGCACCACGCCCGGCGAAAGCCAGTCGCTCGATCTGGAGATCATGAACAACAGCAACATCGATCTGCCAAATATCCAGCTTTCCGTTTCCGGCTCAGTCTTTACTCCGGGAAGCACATCTGTTTCCATAAATCAGGGAGAATCGGCCGTAGTCAGCATCACCTACTCATCCGCCGAAGCCGGTCAGTTTCAGGAAGAACTTACTATTTCCCCTGAGGGAAGGCCTGAGTCTGTGACGGTGGTTTTGAACGGGGTAACGGAGTAACAGGTATCAGGATTTTTAGGATGGCGGGATTTGCAGGATGCGTTGTACTTGCCAATCCCGGAAATCCGATCATTTCAAAAAACCTGATATAGGAGAAATTACTCTATCAACTCAGTTTATCAGGATTGGGCGGGATTACGGGATTTGCAGGATGCGTTGTACCTGCCAATCCAGGAAAATTCGACGTCAACAAAATTACCAGGATTGAGCAGCATTTCTCGATTTACTTGTTGACTGGTCACCTGCTAATCCTGCAAATCCTGTAATCCTAAAAATCCTGATACAGCTATTTACCTACTTGAGCGCTTCTTTATAACCCGCATATCCTGAGCCGGAGTGAAAGATTTTCTTGAACTGAAGGCTTGTTGCACCGAAGTTTATCAGTAGTCCGATGGGTTTGTTGTAGGCCACGACATAGTTTTTGGCCTGAGCCAGATGAACGTCTTCCAGATTTATTACTGCCTTGATTTCTACAACGATATTATCTTCCACAATGAAGTCCACGCGGCGTCTGCCTACCTGAATTTTTTCATAGTAAATATCCTGCTCAACCTCACGCGCAAACATGAGGTTTGCTCTTTTTAACTCAATAGCCAGGCATCTCTGATAGATAAATTCCTGAAAGCCATTCCCCAATGTGTTATGCACTTTCATGGCACAACCGTTTATTTTGTACGTGAGGTCGTCGTAGTTATTCATAGTGATATTTCTTTGATGATGAAAAGTGTTGATGAACTTCTAATACACGCAGTACGTGGTAGTTTAAAAACTGTATTATACTACAAAAACACGAGATATATCAGGATTGGGCAGGATTACGGGATTTACAGGATGCGTGGTACCTGCCAATCCTGAAAAAAATGCAATATCGACTATATTTATGAGGATTAAGCAGGTAATTGGCGAGATGCCAATTACCTGCTTAATCCTGCAAATCCCGTAATCCTAAAAATCCTGATACTACTTAACTAACATCATCTTCCTCGTCTCCATAAAGCTCCCGGCCTGAATCCGGTATATGTACACACCGCTGGCGAGTGTTGACGCATCGAAGTTTACGGTGAACCGGCCGGCATTTTGGTGCTCGTTTACGAGTGTGGCCACGCGCTGCCCCATTACGTTGAAGACATCCAGACGAACGGTTGCGCTTTCGGGCAGATCGTAGGAAATCAGAGTGGTTGGGTTAAACGGGTTTGGATAGTTTTGCTCAAGGCTGAACGCGGTTGGGACTTCTTCATCCTCGAGTGAGGTGGCTGTTTCTGTAGTGAATACGAAGACTTCAGACCAATCCCCTGATATGCTTTCGTTTTCCGCGCGGACACGCCAGAAGTAGGCCTGGCCGGCATCGAGCGAGGTTATGATCGTGAATTCGTTTTCCCCGAGATTGATTTCGTCTGCGAGGGGTTCTTCAAACGAGGAATCTGTCGCAAGCTGGAAGTGATAGCCGGTCGCAATATCATCGGCATCCCAGGTGAATGTTGGGGTAAATTCTACACCCTCAGCCTGATTTTCAGGATGTGTCAGCACTATTATACCGGGCTCGGTCAGCGTTGTGCTGAATGATCTCGTATCCGACCACTCTCCTGTTCCGGCTGCGTTACGACCTTTCACGCGCCAGTACCAGACGGTATTCGCTGAAAGTCCCGTGACCTCAGCTTGAGTTTCCTCAATCCCGCCGCTGTTGAATGCCGGGAGATTGAACTCCGGGTTGTCGGCGACCTGCAAACGATAGCTGTCGGCAAACTCACCGGCCTCCCAGACAAACGTCACATCCTGATCCACATCTTCTGCATTCTCTTCAGGAAATTCAAGGGCAACTGCATCAGGCATGCCGCCAAGTATGAGCACATCAACCAGTACTTCTTTCTGTGGTTCATCGGGATCGTTGCTGTCAAATATGATGGTATTCTGAAATGATCCGGCCTCAACACCTGAAGCATCAATATTCAGCGTTACGGCACTTTCCTCAAGGAATGAAATTGATCCGGATGATGGCGAGAGTGAAAACAGAACGGGCTGCCCTTCCACATCAGAAGTATATGTGAGCTCTTCCTGACCCACATTCTGGAGCATCAGCGTTTTTTCCGTCTGCTCTCCGGCAATCATTACAACCGAGAGCTCAGATTTGCTGACGGCGATTTTTGGCGTTTCCGGCGTGCCGATCAGCTCAAACGAAACTGGAATTTCTACCAGTGAAAGTTCCGGGTCATTGGTGGAAACGATCAGCGTTGCGTTGTAAACTCCGGGGTTTACTGAGGTGTCAAATCCGAGGCTTAGCGGCTCGCTGTTGACTCCTTCAAGAAGTCCTGCTTCAGGTGTAACTGTGAGCCAGCCGTCTGAGCCGGAAAGCGAAACGTTATCTACGAAAGCAGATTCACCGTCGTTGTTATTGTTATGCAGCACAACAACCTGCTCGGTGGTTCCGGAAAGTGAAGCGCCGGTGTGGATAAGATCTCCATCAACAAAGTAACGTACTTCGCCTTCTGCGGTATCGAACTCTTTGCGGACATTAATCCACTGGGCGGATGAATATGATCCTACTGTAACAAAATTCAGGTTATTTCCGCTTCGCTGCACAACCTGCACATTTCCGTTGCTGCTGAAGCGCATACGGGTGGTTAGCTGGCCCAGCGTTGGGCTTTGGAGAACGATATCATAATCTGATCCGCCCGTATCTTCCACAAAAATATCCAGCTCCATCGTGTAATAGGCGCTTCCGGTTGATATAATCGGCGTTCTTGCTCCGACGTTGGTATTCCCGCCAAGACTTGAGTGATTCCCCAGCTTCAGCGATCTGCTACCTGATTCTGCCATTTCCTCTGAAACCACCGGCTGGCTTGTATTCCCGCTGAGTGCCGTCCATCCGTTCTGGCCACCGATAAATCCGGTCTCATATCCTTCTGATGCTTCAAATCCGCTTGAAAAGTTAGATTCGGATAAAGGCGTAACATCAAAATCATCCCCAACTGATGAAAGCCCGATAAATTCAGTGCCATTCCGGTTAGCAATCTGAATCGGGTTTGCAGGTTCTCTGTTCAGCCAGTCGAAATCATCGTACAGAACTGCCACATTGTAGCTCAAAATACCATCGGAGTTATTCGAAAGACCCAGATCTCTCGTCAGATTTTGTCCGGAATAACCAACTTGCTCAATAGGATCCGTGTCCAAGGTTGCCTGCGGCGGGCCGAGTGTGGCTATAAGCATGGAGTTGTAAAGATTCATGCGCCCACCTGTTATGGTATTGTTTTCAAAAGCGGGGATTTGATCGACTCCTGCAAAAATCCAGTTTCTGATTTCTGAGTAGGTGGCATCCGGATTGGCCGCTTTAAGAAGCGCTGCAGCTCCGGCAACGTGCGGACTCGCCATGGAAGTCCCCGACTTGTACGAATAGCCACTCGCATTGATATCGGTACTGGCAATACTGCTTCCCGGCGCCGCGAGATGAACCGATGATGCACCGAAATTAGAAAAGCTGCTGCGCGTATCGTTTGGCGTGGAACTGGCGACTGAAATGACGTTATCTACCTGATAGCCGGCCGGATAAAACGGGATATTATCATTGTTGGTGTTATCATTTCCGGCAGCGGCAACTATAAGATGTCCCGCGTCAGCGGCATTTTGAAAAGCATTAAGGATGGCATTCGACGGTGAACCTGCACCGCCATAGCTGTGATTTGAAACAAAAGCGCCGTTATTAATAGAGTACTGCAAACCCTGAATAGCCGCGCTTCCAAGACATGATCCGCCCTGATTACAGATTTTGATATTGATAATCTTCGCTTCCCAGTTCACGCCGGTTATCCCAATGCCGTTATTTCCCCTTGCGGCGATGGTTCCAGCCACGTGCGTTCCGTGTCCGTTCAGGTCCATCGGATCAGGTTCATTCGAGAGATAGCTGATTCCGGCATTCCCGTTTTCATCAAACCAGAGATTATCTATAAGATCAGGATGCTCGTAATCAATACCTGAATCGAATACGGCGATGATAACTTCAGGAGATCCTGTGGTAATCTGCCAGGCCTGCGTTGCGCTGATGTCGGCACCAGGTACGCCGTTATGCGGTGACTGTCCCGTATTTTTGAGTCCCCACATCACGCCAAAATGCTGGTCATTCGGGATGACCTCATCATTCAGAATCTGATCGAAATCGAGAGGTTCTTTTACCGTTTCCGGCAGACGATACACGAAATCGGGCTCGGCATAAATTACCGCGTCAGATCCATTCAAAATTGCGAGCGCTTCATTCATGTGCAGGCCGTCGAACTCCCAAACCTTCGCATCTATAAACTCAAGAGGTTCTGATCTGCGCACATTCACAGCTTCTGATAACATAGAGACTTCATGATCGGTTACGGTTGGTAAGAATGAGACGATTAACCGGCCTTCTGCGTATTCAATATTGCCGAATCCTTCTATCTCATCCTGCAAAACAGTAAAAGATTCCTGTGCGAAAAGTGTTTGAAAACTTAGAATTAAACCTAAAAACGTGAAGAGCAGTAGTCGAAATTTCATATAAGATTGATTCGTGAGTTGAGTTCGTAAGACCGGAACTATAATGTTGATTTGATTACACCTAAACCTGCATGCGCAAATAACGGCGCAGAAAAATAATAATCCGGTGCGGTTATAAAAATTTTGTACACCTAAAAATCTGAGTAGTTCAGGCGTTAATTGTTGCAGAACAGGATGTTAAGCTATAATGTTAAATGTTGTAACTCGCCTGTAATTACATATCCACCCTTAAAACCTCTGAAAACGCCAAACAGTTCATGCTCATAATTAATGTATTCAGTCCATTAGATTTCGTTGATGCATTCACATTTCGGGTCGGCTTTCGTATCTTCCCGCATTCTCTGTCAATCACTTTCTTCTAAAACTTTAAGCATGCAGACCGTATATCTCGACAACGCCGCAACAACCAGGATAGAAACAAGAGTACTTCAGGAAATGCTTCCGTTTCTGGAGTCGGAATACGGAAACGCGTCGTCCATTCACCAAATGGGCAGAGCTACTAACGTTGCCGTAGAGGAAGCCAGAGAAAAAATCGCGCGGGCAATTGGCGCATCTCCATCCGAAATCATTTTTACCAGCGGCGGAACCGAGAGCAATAACGCGGTTATAAAAGGTGTGGTTAAAGCGACCGGAAAAAAGCATATCGTTACATCCCGGATTGAGCATCATGCCGTCCTCCATCCTATTCAATACGGAAGAAAAGATGGACTGCGCGCCACCTATCTGGATGTAAAGCCGCACGGATGCGTAACTGCCGAACAGGTTCGGGATGCCATCACCGAAGAAACCGGCCTTGTTTCGCTGATGCACGTCAATAACGAAATCGGATCGATAAACCCCATTGCCGAAATTGCCGCTGTTTGCAACGAAAAAGGCGTATTGCTTCACTCCGATACTGTGCAAAGCACCGGAAAACTTCCCGTGAATGTGGATGAGCTTGGCGTTGATTTCCTGAGCATCAGCGGGCACAAAATTCACGGGCCGAAGGGCGTTGGCGTGCTGTATGTCAGGGACGGCTCGCCCTGGAAAAGCTGGATGGAAGGCGGCTCTCAGGAGCGTCGTCGTCGAGGTGGCACGCTAAATGTGCCGGGAATTGTCGGGCTTGGCAAAGCAGTAGAAATTGCAACTACCGAAATGGAGCAAAACACGGCGCATCTTGAAGAACTAAGCACCCTGCTCGTCAGCGGTTTGAAGGATGCTTTTCCCGATCTGATCGCATTTAACGGATGTCCCGATCGCGGCGTACCGTATATCATCAACTGCTCCTTTCCATTGGATGAAGAACGCTCGCTCGACGGTGAAATGCTGCTGCTGAATCTTGATATCGAGGGAATCTGCGTATCTAACGGATCAGCCTGTACATCAGGAGCCGTGGAAGCTTCGCACGTGCTTACCGCTCTGGGGATGGTAACGCCAACCGCGAAATCCTCAGTTCGATTCAGCCTTAGCAAGTACAATACTAAAGAGGAAATGACGCGCGTCGTGGCGAGCCTGAAAAACATCATTGACCGGATGATGAAATCCCAACCTGCCTGAACATGAAAAAACCTACTGTTTGCGTTTTTTGCGGATCATCATCCGGGAAAAATCCGGAATATGTTAAAGAGGCTGCAAATACGGGACGACTACTGGCTCAAAACAATATCGACCTGATTTACGGCGGTGCATCAATCGGTGTTATGACCGCGGTTGCAGATTCGGTTCTCGAAAACGGCGGTGATGTGTATGGCGTGATGCCGCAGGATCTGGTAAACCGCGAAGTTGCGCATCCTGATCTTACGCGGTTATTTATCACCAACAGTATGCACGAGCGTAAAGCGCTGATGGCCAATCTCTCAGATGCGTTTATCGCCCTACCCGGCGGATTCGGAACCTACGAAGAGTTGTTCGAAGCGCTAACCTGGAGTCAGCTTGAAATGCACAACAAGCCGATCTACCTGCTTAACACGGCTGGCTATTACGATCCTTTTCTGGCGCTTACCGAGCACGGCATTGCGGAAGGTTTTATCGGCGAATCGAACAGAAATCTATTCAAAACGGTTGATACCTCTGAAGAACTGATCCGGGAGCTTACCGCAGCATTCCAAACCCGGAAAACCGTTTAATCCGATTCAGTTGTATTACAAACTACTTTTTTTACTCATCCTGACGGGTACCATTGTATCCTGCTCATCAATCCCGGAAATGATGGATTCCAATCCCCTGCCCGAATGTCCTGATTCGCCCAACTGCGAACGAACACAGATTATAATCGAAACCTATCCTGACGA
>PXAI01000230.1 GCA_003567135.1 Balneolia bacterium
GAATTCCTTTTTTTTCGACATCACGCATCAAGGAAAGACATTTGGACTTGAATTCCGTTATTGAGATTTCTTTTTTCATAATACAATATTCAAAATGACTATTGGAAAGTAGTCATTTATTGATACAGAGTAAACAGACTCATTTGAAATCCATATACTCATTCCTCAAACAGTTCAAAAACTCAGATGATTCTGCATCAATTTAAAATGCTTATCATTAATGAATAGCGTCAGCTTTTGATCGATTACCTGCTGCAGAATGATAAAATCCGGGATGCCGACACGATTTATTCCGTTTTGCAGATTACTCAGTTGATATCCCCGAATAATTTCCCAGTCGATGTTTAAGGGAATCCGTTCTAAAGCTAACAGACTCTCAGCAGTCTTCACTTCATTTTGTTTAATCAGGATTGGTACAAGCTCTGTGAGAATAATTTCATTTATGTAAACCAGGTCTTCCTGAATGAGACGATCCAAAACGGATGGTTCACCATTTTTGAAATAAGTAATCCAAACCGAACTGTCTGCAAGAACCTGATACCTTGACATTACTTACGTTTCCTGAATACATCGAGGTCTATATCAAGATCAATCTTTCCTTTTGATGCAAGCAGGCGTTTCCGTTTGGCCCGGTCTATTTGTGCCTGCAAGGCGTCCTTAATGAGCTGACTTTTGGTTTTTGCACCCGTCTCCCGCATCGCTTCTTCAATCAGCTCGCTGGGTATATCAAGAGTAGTATGCATATTTTTGTACATGTTAATGCATGATTTTATATGCAATGTACGTAAGCTCGTAGAGGATCTTCAAATCAATGAATAAAGGTAGTGTTACTCCACTGCCTCAAACTCCACCAGCCGCACTTTCACAACGCCATCACCGCTCATGGCTAATCCCGTTTTGCCCGGCTCCATCGCGTCGGCGTGGGTGTGGACGATGGTGTTGCCGTTTTGGTAGCCGTAAAAATGTCGGCCGGAAGCGGTTACCCTGAAGGTGTGCCAGCCGTCGGCGCGGATGTCTCCGGAGCCGAGCACGTTATCGGAGCCGTTTATGATCTGCCCCTGCTGCAAACGGGCGCCGTTCATGCGGATATATTGATAATTTTCCGGATCCTGATAATGGTGAATGAGTTTAAAATCACCGTCAAAATCAGACAGGTTCACTTCAATGCGGCCGTCGATGGTACTCAGGTCGCCGCCGGTGTGGATGAATGTCTTGCCTGATGCGACTGTCAGTTCGAGATGCGCACGGCCGTCTTCACGTCCGGTACCTGCTTCGATATCGGAATCACCGTCGATGGTAAAATATTCTGAAATGGCCTCATCCGCGCCGGTACTGATTCTCCATATCCATGCACCGTCTTCGCGAATTTCAGGTCTGACTTCTTCCCTGAACTGCGCCAGCCGCTGCTCAAGCTCTTCCACCTTTTGGTCCAGCCGGTCAATTTCCCCGACGGCAACACCGTGTTTATACACCAGCTTTGCACCCTGCTCGCCGGTGTACCAGAGCATGCCCGCTCCGCCGATACCAATCAGTACCAACAGCGGAAGCAACATTCCTTTTTCGAGGTTTTTAAACCAGGTCATAAACCGAACAGCGGTGAAAATGAGGAAATAAATCAAAGTATAGAGCGCCCAGTCTTCGTGCGAGGTGACCACAGGGATTGCATCGCCGGTTACCGAAACGGTTTCAACCGCACGACGGCCCGACCAGAACGCGGCAATCAGCCCCACCGAGCCAACTGCATAAAGCGAAAGGGCTGCTTTATGGAGCCAGCTTTCTTTTTTGAAGATGAGCCGGGCTGCATCAAACAGAACGGCAATTACGAGTAACGCAATGGGGAAATGAACCACCATCGGGTGAATATTTGGAATCCAGTCAGGTATCATGATTATCAGAGTTATTTATGTTTTTTGTTGGGAGAGTCCCAAGGTTTCCAATACCTCAAGTCTGTGAACTACGACAGCTTCGCTCTTCGCATCAGCATAGCGTTGATAGCCACAATCACCGTTGAGGCGCTCATAAATACGGCTCCTACGGCCGGGGTCAGAAGTACCCCGAAAGTGTAGGCAACACCGGCGGCGAGCGGGAGGGCTATGACGTTATAGCCGGTTGCCCAGAACAAATTCTGAATCATTTTGCGATAGGTGATGCCCGACAGCTGAAGCGCACGCGTGACGTCTTCCGGGTCGCTTTCCACCAGCACGAGGTCGGCCGATTCGATGGCCACGTTTGTACCCGCGCCAATCGCGATGCCCAGATCTGATTTTGCGAGCGCCGGGGCGTCGTTGATGCCGTCGCCCACGAAAGAAACCTGTTTCCCTTCCTCCTGCAGTTTGGATACAATCTCCGCTTTTTCACCCGGCAGCACGCGGGCGTAATAGCGCTCAATGCCGAGCTCTTCCGATACGGTTTTCGCCACGGCTTCCGCATCACCGGTAATCATCACCGATTCCACGCCCATCTTTTTGAGTGCTTTCACGGCCTCTTTTGCACTCGGGCGGACCTGATCGGCCAGCGCTATGAGAGCGACAACTTCCTTCTCGTCCATCAGCGCAATGACGCTTTCGCCCCGCTTGTTTACCTCATCATAAGTTTCCTGAAGCGCATCAGGGAAATCGATATCGAACTCTTCCCGCCATTCGAGTCGACCGATTCGGTATGCTTTTCCATCTACTTTTCCGCTCACGCCCTTGCCGGCTTCCACTTCAAAGTCTTTAACAGATTCCGGCTTCAGGTCACGATCGCGGGCTGCTTCAACAATGGCGGCGGCGAGATGATGTTCGGAGCGGCTCTCAAGCGTGGCGGCGAGGCGGAGCGCTTCATCTTCTTTCATTCCGTTTGTGTGCACGGACTGAACGACGTGCTCTCCTTTGGTTAGCGTTCCGGTTTTGTCGAAGCAAACCACATCGATATCACGCGCACGCTCAAAAGCCTGGCGATTGCGCACCAGAATACCGTTTTGAGCCGACATTGCCGTACCGTTTACGATAACCAGGGGAATCGCCAGCCCGAGCGCATGCGGACACGCCATCACCAGAACCGTAACCGTGCGGGTAAGTGCAAAATTGAAATCAAAGCCGATCAGCAGCCAGGCAATGAGCGTGATTGTACCGGCAGAAATGGCAATTATCGTTAGCCAGAACGCTGCGCGGTCAGCCAGATTCTGAAATTTACTGCGCGATTGCTGTGCTTCTTCCACGAGCCGCTGCACCTGGCTCAGCGTGGTTTTATCGCCCGTTCGGGTTACTTTAACGGTAAGAGCCCCGTCTCCGTTTACGCCTCCGGCCACGACTTCATCACCCTCTTTTTTCTGAACGGGTTTCGTTTCACCGGTTAGAAAGGCTTCATTTACGCTTGAAGAGCCATCAACCACTTCGCCATCGGCCGGAATCTGATCACCGGGACGAATCAGAATGCGGTCGTCCTCCCTGAGCTCATGCACCGGCACGGTTTCGGTATCGCCGTCGTCGAGCAAACGCCGGGCGTCGTTTGGAACCAGCTCAGCAAGATGCTCCAGCGCCTTGCTCGCGCCTTCTACTGAGGCCATCTCAATCCAGTGCCCCAGCAGCATAATCACAATCAGCGTGGAAAGCTCCCAATACAACTCCATTCCGGACAGCCCGAACGTAACGGCCACGCTGTAAAAATAAGCCACTGCAATCGCCAGCGAAATGAGCGTCATCATGCCAGGATTTTTAGCCTGAACTTCGTGAACAAAGCCTTTCAGAAACGGCCATCCGCCGTAGAAGAACAAAATGGTTCCGAACACCGGTGCCACCCACTCCGCGCCCGGAAAGGTGATGGCTTCATACCCAAACCAGCCTTGGAACGCATCGGACAGATAGAGGATCGGCAGCGTAAGCGCAAGGCTCACCCAAAACCGGTCCCGAAAAACTCCCGGACTGTGGTGATCATGATCGCCGTGGTCATGACCATGATCGTGGCTGCTATGGTGTGATTCGTGGTCATGTTTGTGATCATGAGAATGTTTTTCATGATCGTGATTTTCGTGGTTCTCATGTTTTGAACTCATGGTGTACCCCTTCTTTATTCTAATTATTTAAGACTTCTCATCAGTACATCCGGGATTTATTTCTGTCCTCTAAAACTGTTGAGGAGCAGACCTGACAGGTTTTCTAAAACCTGTCAGGTCTGTGGAATTTTCTCACTCTATCCGCTCTATCACCTCACCACACATCAGCATGGTCTCGGGCAGATAAGGATTTTTGATTTGCTCTTCGGTGCTGAGCCAGAATGCACCTTCATCATCGAAAGCCATCGGGCAGTATTGTTGATAGACAACTCCTTCGATGCCGAATGCTTTCACGGCATCAACCAGCATATCCGACAGAAAACGAAATTCACTACGCAACGTTTCGATATCACCGGCATTGGCTACCGGACGAAGGTGGCCCGCAATGTTGCCGTACATTTCCATCCAGAGGACATGAGCGTCGCCGTCGTTACGGTGCTCGCCAATGGCTTCAAGCTGCTCCTTCATCTGACCGGTCTTTGCCGAAGCCTCATCGAAGTCCGATTCAACCAGCGCGTCTTTCACTTCAAGATACATTTCAATAAATGCAGTGAATTCAGCGCGGAAATCTTCCGAAACTTCATCACTCACATCCTGAACCTCGCGATTGTGCGGGTCTTCGGGCAGACGGCCTTTATCGCGGTTCATCATACTGAAGCGATCCGACAACTGCATTTCACTGTCGATTTTGAATGCGCCGTGGAAGACCACCTGCTCACCTTCTTCAAGGCCTTCTTCAATCACATAATAGTCACCGGCGCGGTTGCCAAGAGTTACTTCACGGGCTTCAAACCGGTGTGAATCATCACGCTTTTCGTAAACATATACCATCGATCTCGGGCCGGTCCAGAGCACGGCGGATGAAGGGATGAGTACTTTCGCCTCATCTGTTTCAACAAAAAGCTCTCCGTTAAGCAGCATGCCCGGCCTCAGTTCGCCGGATCTGTTACGGGCTTCAGCACGGGCTCTTACGGTGCGCCGGCTGGTGTCGAGCAGGGGATCAACCCACGTAATTGTTGCTTCGTGCTTTGCTCCCGGATTGGTTCGGGTGGAGAAGTGTATCGTCTGACCGGTTTTTACAAAATGGCTTTCATCCTCGAACAGGTCAAAGTTGATCCAGACCCGGCTGAGGTCTGAGATTGTGAACAGCGTAGTTCCGGATCTGAAATAATCACCGCGGCTGACGCCCAGTTCGGTAACCACGCCGGACGCAGGCGCAAGAATCTCAAGCTGACGAACGGGCTCCCCTTTCTCGATGATCATATCAATCTGCTCCTCGCGGATATCCCAGAAAAGCAGCTTCTGACGCGCCGATTCGTAAAGTCCCGGATTGGCGTTTCTGCGCCGGTACGATTCCAGAAGTTCCCGCTGCGCAATGATCAGATCATCTGAATATACGGTTGCCATTGGCTGACCCTCGCGAACTCTGGCGCCGGTGTAGTTTACGTTCAGCTCGGTAATCCTGCCGCTGAAGTGCGCCGAAATGGTGTTTTGCGTCCGCTCATCAGTTGTGATCACGCCGGGAGCGCGCACGTTAATTTCAGGACGCTCAAACTTTGCCTCAACAACCTGAATCTCAGCCAGCCGCATCGCTGATTCCGTCATCGTCATGCTGAACGCGTCGTCGTCGGCTTCAGCGGCGGAGGCAGGAATCAGGTCCATGGCACAGATCGGGCACGTTCCGGGCCCGTCATCGCGGATGGAAGGGTGCATGGAGCAGGTCCAGACTTCATCTGCTGCAGCCTCTTCCGTGCTGTGATCGTGCGAGTCGTGTGAATCGTGGCCCGAGCTACCGAACAGCAGCCATCCGAGCAACAGCCCGATCAGGAGAAAAACAAGGGCGAAAGGCCAGTTATTTCTGATTTTTGATTTCATAATAGGATGTGAATTGCGTTGGTTAAAAGTCGTTTTCGATCAGGTTGCCGGTCAGATAATCGAGTTCGGTTATCACGGTGTTACGCTGTGTTTCGGCTTCGTTGAGCTTCATTTCAAGATCCAGAAGCTGGCGCTGAAGCTGGATGATCTCCTCAAAAGCGGAGCGGCCGCCGGCAAGGCTTTCCATCGATAAATCAAGCGCGCGGCGTACGGCAGGAATCAGCTGATATCTGTACATGTTGATGTCGCGCAGCGCTGTATCAAGCTTCATCCGGTTTTCCTGCAGATCAGCGCTCAGGCGGTTGTGCATTTCCTGCCGGATTTCATCTGTCTGCCTGCGCTGTATATTCGCCTGCTGCCGGCGCGCCCGGTACTGGCTGCGGTAAACGGGCAGGCCGATGTCCACCCTGACCATCACCGCATCAATCCGGTTCGGATCGTAAAATCCCGGCCCCATACTCATCATGCCCAGGCCAACATTGAAGTTTGGGAGGCCTTCCAGGCGGGCGCGTTCCTCATCGGTTTGAGCCACATCCCGCATTTTATCAATCTGCATGAATTGCGGGTTCGATGTGACTTGACCGTCCTCAGGAGCCTGCGGAGCATCAAGCAGATGATACAGCTCGATTTCGGTATCCTTATCCCGGTTTAAAAGCGCGTTAAACTGCGTTTTCTGATACCGGAGTCGATTTTCAAGTCCTGAAATCCGGTTGATGATTTCATCCTGCTCAATGCCGATCCGGATTAAATCCACCTGCGTGGCGCGTCCGGTTTCGAGGCGCGTAAGGAATTGCTTTTCGATGGAATCCAGCAGCTCAAGATTGGCCTGAAGCGTGAAAATATGATGATACGTTTCGTGCATCATGTACCAGCTGAGCCGGACTTCCCGGATCAGATCGTTCTGGCTCTGCTGCAAAACGGATGATCTCACATCCGCAAGCTGATCGTAATAACGCCGGTTGGTGCTCAGCGTGCCAAACCAGGGCAGCGACTGCATGACCATCATGGAAAACCGGTCCATACTGTCGCGGCTCCATACGTCGTATTCCAGCTCAACCATGGGATTTCCGAGCCGGCCGAACCGGGTCGATTCGAGTCTGGCCGACTCCACGTCCGACGCATCTGCCTTAACTCCCGGATTGTTTTCCAGGGCGTGCTGAATGTGCATCCGGAGCGCTTCTTCGCCCGTAGCGGGGCTTTGTGCCTGCACGGAAAAAGCAAAAACCGGAAGAATAAATATCAGGGTGATCAGGTATTTCATAAGCCCACCTCACCGTTTTTTGTTTGTCTTTTTAGTTTCATTTCCATCCAAAGTGAGAAGAGTACGGGTACAATAAACAGGGTGATGATCTGGAAGAACATCCCGCCGAAAACCGGAACCGCCATCGGAATCATAATGTCTGATCCTTTTCCGGTTGAGGTAAGAATCGGGAGCAGGGCGAGCATCGTGGTGGCGGTGGTCATCAGGCAGGGCCGCACGCGGCGAAGTCCCGCCTGAATGGTGGCTTTGCGGATGCCTTCCAGAGAGTCAGTCTGGATTTTTTCGTAGGATTGTTTCAGATACGTTGCCATCACCACGCCGTCGTCCACGGCGATGCCGAACAGGACGAGGAACCCGACCCAAACCGCCACGCTCAGGTTTACCGGGCTGACCTGAAGCAGTTCAGCCTGATTGACCCCGAATATGGAGAAATCGAGAAACCAAGACTGCCCGTAGAGCCAGAGCATCACAAATCCGCCGGCCCAGGCAATGACGATTCCGCTGAAGATGATGAAACTCATCGTTGCCGACCGGAACTGAAACCAAATCAGCAAAAATATGGTGATCAGGGTGATCGGCAGGATCAGCATCAGGCGCTCGGCGGCTCGCTGCTGATTTTTGAATTCGCCTTCAAATGTATAGCTCACGCCGGTCGGCACGCTCAGGTTTCCGGCAGCAATTTGCTCATCCAGATGCCGGCGGACTTTCTCCACGGTTTCGACAGCACTGGCTCCTGCAACGTGATCGAATGTGACGTAATTAACCAGGAACGTGTTTTCGCTGCGGATGCTCATCGGGCCGGTTGTAAACCGTATGTCCGCAACCTGCCCCAGCGGCACCTGATAGCCCGATGGCGTCGGTACGAGAATTCGCGACATCGCCTCGGGCGTATTGCGGTATTCACGGGCGTAGCGTACTCTTACGGGATAACGCTCGCGCCCTTCAACCGTAGTCGTAAGCGTAACGCCGCCAATGGCCGTGCTGATTACATCCTGGACGGCTCCAACGGAAAGCCCGTGCCGGCCGGCTTCCCTGCGGTCGATATCAATCTCGATGTACGGTTTTCCAACCACGCGGTCAGCAAAAACCGACGGCCCTCTTACGTCTTCCACGCTTCTGAGCTCATCCTCCAGGCGGATGGAAAATTCGTCAATCGTTTCCAGATCAGGGCCGCTGACTTTGATTCCCATATTCGCCCGCATTCCGGTCTGAAGCATCACAATACGCGTTTCGATGGGCTGGAGTTTTGGGGCGGATGTGGTACCCGGAATGTTCGAAGCCGCCACAATCTCATTCCAGATGTCATCCGGACTCCGGATTTCATCCCTCCACTGCCGGTAAAAACGTCCGCGGCGGTCTGGAATCAGGTGGCCGTCATCATCCCGCACAAATTCTCCGCTGCGATCGGTTCTGAACCGCACCCGGCGCCCGCGTTCATCCGTTTTATATTCGCTTTTGTAGATGATCACGTTCTCGAACATGGAAATCGGCGCGGGATCAAGCGGAGTTTCGGCGCGGCCGATTTTTCCGACCACCTTTTCAACTTCCGGAATGGATGAAACGCGCATATCCATTTTTCGGACGACGTCAACCACTTCTTCCATGCCGGCGTGGGGCATGGTGGTGGGCATTACAAGAAACGAGCCTTCATCCAGATCGGGCATGAATTCGCGGTTCAGGCCGGGGAAGAGGTCGCTTGCGGATGTCCAGACTTCGGAATCCCGGACTTCCAGCCCGACGGCTTCAAACGGATATGCCAAAAAGGCGAATGTCCGGTCGAATCCGCGCCAGCTCATCAGCCCGACAATCAGAATAATCGCCGGGATCACAAAAAAGGCACTTCTGTTTTTCAGAAATAGTTCCAGAATTCGCGGATAGAAGTGGATAAATATCCTGAAAAAACCCAGCAGCAGTGCCACGAGGATAATCACGTAGAGTACGTTTACAAACGTGGAGAATCCGGGCCCCATCGGCAGCCAGTTGATGGCGAGCAGCCAGCCCACAACCAGAAAAATGATGCCGATATTAATGTAGTTGCGCCACGGTTCGGGTTCATACGGGCTGAAATGCCAGAAGAGATTGTTCGCTGCCAGAGCCAGAATCGTGAACCCTGCCCAGGTTTCGAAAAAGAGGATAACCAGTCCGGCTGCGGCAAGCAGGATATTCCAGAACAGGCGGGCGGTTCGGGTGCCGGCTTTCCGGGAGAACATCCAGTGTGCGAATGCGGGAATCATGGTTATGATGATAATCAGCGTGGCGATAAGCACGAACGTTTTGGTGAACGCCAGCGGGCCGAACAGTTTACCTTCAGAATGCTGCAGCAGAAATACGGGCAGGAAACTGATGATGGTGGTCAGGAGCGCCGTAATGACCGCCGGTGCCACCTCAACCGTGGATTCGTAAATGATTTCGAGCCGGTCTTTCCCGGGATTTGCCTCCTCCAGATTTCGCAGCATATTTTCTGTGAGGATGATCCCCATATCCACCACCACACCGATAGAAATCGCGATTCCCGCCAGCGCCACAACGTTTGCGTCGATGCCGAGGTGGCGCATCATAATGAAACTCATGAGCACGGCTACCGGAAGCAGCGCCGAAATGAGCATCGAAGAGCGAAGATGAAGCAGCATGATGATGACGACCAGAATTGTAATCAAAATCTGGAGCGTAAGGGCTTCTTCAAGCGTGCCGAGCGTTTCGTAAATCAGGCCGGTACGGTCGTAAAATGGCACAATTTTAATCTGGGATATGGTGCCGTCTGCGAGTTCTTTAGTTGGAAGGCCGGATGAGATTTCCTCAATTTTTTCCTTCACGTTTTCAATAACCTGAAGTGGATTTTCTCCGAACCGGGCCACGACCACGCCGCCAAC
>PXAI01000128.1 GCA_003567135.1 Balneolia bacterium
CGGATTCACGACGCCGGATCAAAGCTTTCGGAATCCGTAAAAAAACTGCTTATTGAATACGTAGAAAAATTGGATGAAGATCTTAGCCAGCCCAATATTTCAGAATATTTATCGTCTAATTTGTATAAAAACTATAACTACATCAGCCAGCGGTTTTCTGAAATTGAGGAAATCACCATTGAGGAATATCTGATCCGCCTGAAGATTGAGCGCGTGAAAGAATTGCTTCAGCAGCAGGAACTGAAGCTTTCGGAGATCGCCTGGAAACTCGGATACAGCAGCCCGCAGTATTTGTCGAATCAGTTCAAAAAAATTACCGGTGTAACTCCGACCGACTGGGTTCGAAATATGCAGTCGATAGCATCCCCGCGCACCGGCCGCGAAATCTGAAAACCTGAAAATTTTACACGATTCTGATTTCTAGCCGTAACGCTATTCCTGTATCTGACTGTTAAATTCAGGCTGAATATTAAGTAATCAGCAAATTTCTATGGTCAATCAGCTCAAAAGCAAAGAAGCTGTAATTCAGATTGAAGGCATGTTTTGCGCATCCTGCGTAAAAGCCGTTGAGGATGTACTCGTTGAACTCGATGGCGTTGATGAGGCAACCGTAAATCTCGCAACCGGCGAAGCGCACGTATACGGGGATCTTCCCGAAAGAAGTATTCTGGAGGATGCGATTCGCGATGCCGGATACGATGTGGCAAAAAACGGCCAGCCCGACGACGAACAAATCGCAGAACTTGAGATTCAGGGGATGTTCTGTGCTTCCTGCGTAAACTCGGTAGAGAAGTCGCTGAAAACGGTGGACGGCACACGTGATGTGAACGTAAACCTGGCAACCGAAACGGCACTCGTACGTTTTTCGGGGGATGTCCGCGTTGATCCTCAGGCTCTGATAAAGGCCGTTGAGGATGCGGGATTTGAAGCGACGTACAAATCAGCATCAAAACCGGATGCGCGTCCTGAGGTCACTAAAGGCATGACCGAGGAATTTCGCCGCCGGTTTTTCATCGCGCTTCCTCTCGGCCTGATTGTGATGATCATGGATATGGGCCCGATGCTGTATCAGCCGTGGATGGACTGGGTGCATCCCAACATGTTTGGCTGGAATCTTACGCAGTTTTTTCTGACGAGCATCATTCTGTTTTACGCCGGACGAACTTTTTTCACACGCGCCTGGAAAACGGCAAAGCGTAAATCGGCCGATATGAATACGCTGATTGCGATCGGTACCGGCGCGGCCTGGGCGTTCAGTTCGTACGCCACATTTTTTGGAACCGAAGGCGGAATAGTAACTCCGATGGATGTCTACTTCGACACGGCAGCCGTGATTATCGCCCTTCTGCTGCTTGGAAAGTGGATGGAGGAACGCGCGAAAAATCACACCCGCGACGCCCTTACGGGACTGCTTGAACTGACACCGCCCGAAGCGCATCTCGAAAAAAACGGGCGTATTCAAACGGTATCGCTTGATCAGATTAAACCTGGTGATGTGCTTCTCGTAAAAGCGTTCGAACAAATCCCGGTGGATGGAGTTCTGGCCGGTGAAGAATACGCCAGCGTGGATGAATCGGCGATGACCGGTGAAAGTATTCCCGTTGATAAATCAGCTGATGATCCGGTGAAGGCGGGAACCAGAAACACGAACCGCTCTTTCAGGATGATCGCCAAAAAAGTTGGCGCGGATACGGCGCTTTCGGGAATCATTGAAACCGTTAAGAAAGCGCAGGGCTCAAAACCGCCCATTCAGCGGCTTGCTGATAAAATTGCCTCGGTATTTGTTCCGGTCGTGCTGGTAATTGCGCTCATAACCGCGTTCAGCTGGATGTTTCTGGATACGCCTCAGGTTGCGCTGGTCAATATGGTTGCCGTACTGGTAATTGCGTGTCCATGCGCGCTCGGACTCGCCACGCCAACCGGAATTATGGTGGGATCAGGCCGCGCCGCAGAAAAAGGCATTTTAATTAAGGATGCCGTAACGCTGGAAAAAGCGCGAAATATCAGCGTGGTTTTGTTTGATAAAACAGGTACGCTGACTGAAGGCAGGATGTTTGTTCAAAACACTTTCTCAGCCGGAAATGCTGAACGGGAAAACTGGATCAAATTCGCCGCGGCCGTTGAATCGGAATCCGATCACCCGCTTGCCGCAGCGATCATCAATCACGCATCAGAAAAATTCGGGGATGATCTGCCGGAGGCAAAAAATGTGGAGACCATTCAGGGAGTCGGAATTCAGGGAACCGTTGCCGGGTCAAACGTGATCGTGCGATCCCATAAATCTGAAGACCCTTCTAACGAGAAGGCACTCAGGTTTATTCAGGAGCAGGAGGAAAAAGGCTGCACCGTAATTGCCGTAAACATCGATGGAAAAACGGCCGGATATATTTCTGTGGCGGATAAAATCCGGGATGAAGCCGCAGAAACCGTATCCATGCTAAAAGCATCAGGCGTTCGCGTGGTAATGATCACCGGAGATCAGCGCAGAACAGCTAAAGCAGTAGCGAAGAAGCTCGGTATTGATGAGTTTGAGGCAGAGGTTGATCCGGAAACCAAGCATCAGCTGGTTAAAAAATACAGGGAATCCGAAGGGCAGGTTGCGATGGTCGGCGATGGCATTAATGATGCAGCCGCACTGGTGGAAGCCGATCTGGGAATTGCCATATCGGGCGGAACCGATCTCGCGGTTTCATCATCGGATATTACCATCATGAAAAACGATCTCAGAAACGTGGTTGAAACCATCCGGTTTTCTGATAAAACGTACAAGGTGATCCGCCAAAACCTTTTCTGGGCATTTGTCTATAACACGGTGGGAATTCCGCTGGCCGCGTTTGGTTTCCTCAGCCCGATATTTGCCGGAGCCGCCATGGCAATGAGCTCGGTGAGCGTAGTGACAAATAGTTTGAGGATTAAGCGGTTTTAGACGCAAAATTCCGCGCGACGTGTATTGCGAATGTAGCAAATATCCCGGCACGCGCTGTAGTAGGGACGCCATGCATGGCGTCCCTACTACAGCGCGTGCGAACGCCTAAAACTCATGTTCAATCAAGGTGGCATCGGGGTAAACCTGACGCACCTGCTCGAGGATTTCTTTGGCTTCATCACCCTCGAATCTTCCGCGAACGCGAATGCGGTACATATCCCGTGAACGGAAATACTCCATCTCCAGCGGATGTCCGATATCTGCGGAAATTTCGCTTCTGAGGCGATCGGCCATCCAACGGTTCATGAACAGGCCGATTTGCACGAAGTACTCTTTTTCGCGCTCAAATTCTGGTGGTGTTACAAGTATGAAGAGATCCTGCTTGCCGGTAAGTGACCTGAGTTCATCCACCTTTCTCAGGGCGTTCAGGTAACCGTAGGTTTCGCGGGTAGTGATGGCGTAAACCTGCTGCTCGGGTTTATAGCGGATGGTCAGATTCAGATCGAAATCAGATGCCAGCTGACGCATGTACTGCTCGGCGGGCTCAACTGTTCTGAAAGACGCCAGCTGAACTACGTATTCGAGACGACGACGAAATTCTTCCAGCATAGCATCACGGAGCGGCGCGTAGCCATCAACGGAAAAAGCGACGCGCTGGCGGCTTGGCGGCCTGTGCTGCCCTTCGATGGAGCCAATCGGATACTGGCCGCCGTAAACCACATCAATCCGCGACGGGCTGATTCCCTGCTGGATATAAAAAAGCGTTACGGCCTCGGCACGGCGCTCTGAAAGCTGCACGTTGTAATCCCGGCTTCCCGCCTGATCCGTGTACGCCTCAACCCGAACATCAATATCGGGACACGCCTTCAGCAGGCCGACGTTATTGGCCAGGCGCTCAAGCGATTCCTCGGTGAGCGAACTTTCATCGAAACCAAAATAGACGGCATCAAACATAGAGTAGCGCATCGTGACGGCTTTGCGCTGTTCGCGGCATCCGGGATCATCTTCAACATCTGAATCGCACGGCTCATGCACTTCACCCCGGGCGATGGTAAGAATCCGGTCTCTGAGAATTCCGTTGGCGATCAGCTCATCCCGAACCGCGTTTGCCCGGCGCTGAGAGAGACCCAGATTATAGCGCGCGTTTCCGACAGAATCGGCAAATCCTTCAATAAATACCGTGAGGCGCTGAAATTCGTGCATCACTTCGGCCTGCTGCCTCACCAGTTCTCTGCCGGCTTCCGTCAGGCGATCCTCATCAAAATTGAACAGAACGGGTGGAAAATCATCACCAAGCGTACACGGATATCCTTCCCATTCGGCGATCAGGCGGTCAATCCTGCTGATATCCTCCTCGTCCTCATCAGGATCAGGTTCATCTGTTTCCGGAGCGCGAAGTACAAAGTTGTGCGCCAGAATGCTACCATCCCCCAAAACTTCGAGTTCAACGATCTCCGGCTCAGCCACAAGGTCAAATCTACTCAAATAATCTTCGGCAACGGCAATGGTGTAATCCCCCTGAAAAACGGTCTGGAAGAGATAGAATCCATCAAAAACGGAGGATTCTTCATCCAGTAAATTCCCGTCGGCATCCCGAAGCTGAAGCGGTACTCTTGCTCTGGGGATCAGCTCGCCGCGATCCTCTATTTTCACGTAGCCCTCAATTTCGCTCGAGTAGATAACCGGGAAATCCAGCACGATAACGCGGCCGGGCCTCGAGAAAAACGTGGTCGGGGGATTCTCGCTGGCCATCAGGGGATCGATCAGCGTATTATCATTTACGTTCACCGTGTTGTTGCGCCAGCCGAGTAGTCCGGTTTTGAAAAACTTTCCATCCGCATCACTCACAAACGGCTCAACTGCCGGTGAAACCTGAACCTGAACATCCTCAAGCGGAACTCTTCCGGGGTTGGAATCAGGTGTGTAAATCTGCCCGGCTATCCCCGCTGTTGAAGAGATGGGCCTTGAGCTGATCACGGGGCGTCCGGAAAGTGGATTTCTCGAAAATGAGCTGAATATGGAAACGCCAGCGAAGTATTGATTATCAGTTGTGCCGTACAGACTTAATCCGGCTGATAATGGCCCAAAACTGTGGTTCATCCCGACGGATGCAAACGCACGATCCAGCCGCTGAAACTGGTAGCCGCCGCGGAAGTTCATACTAAAACGCTGCGACGCATAA
The DNA here is from genome assembly GCA_003567135.1 of Balneolia bacterium. Lineage (GTDB taxonomy): Bacteria > Bacteroidota > Rhodothermia > Balneolales > Cyclonatronaceae > PXAI01. The sequence goes on from PXAI01000128.1 coordinate 5,109, forward strand.
ATCTCACCGCCGGCCATTACTTCGTTAATTTCAGTGAGCGGGCGAATGGTGTAGGTAAGCTCGCCTCTTGGCACAAACCATCCCATTCTCCTGCGGATATTCAGTCGGCCGCGCCCGTACTGGATGCCCTCGATATTATCCCTGAAGTTGAGGAAAAGCCAGTTTGAAACATACCAGCGGCCAAGCGATCTCGCCAGCTGATGCTGAAAACGCGTGAAATAACGGTCGCCGTCAAAGCGCTCATCCTGCACCTGAAACGAGGTAAAGAAGCGTCCGGGGAGGTTTCCCGATAAGTTCACCCTGCTGATGCTACTGTAATTTCGCGTAAGCCCGAAGGTAACCTCGCTCACATAGTCGTCGAACATCTGGGTGTGATCGAGCGTCAGGTTCCATGTTCCAACACGCGACTGCATCGCACCCTGCAATGCGTATCCGCTTTCCAGATCTTTGATGAAATCCCCGCGAAGCATAAAGTTATTGAATGCCGCGCGCAGACCTCCGCCGATGTACGTATGCTGGCCATCGAGAAGCGGTAGTGAATAGCTCCACGCTCCGGCGGATAACGATCTGGTGATTCCCTGCTCGAGCTCCAGAAAAAGACGCGGCTGTTCATCCATCGGAGATACAAACCGGCGATCCCGCACTTCGATTAAATCGGTATTGTGCTGCACAGCCGACGCCCGGTAATAGAGACGACCCGGCTGGATCATCTGCGGGCCGATGTAGTGCGCAACCCTTCGTTCTTCCTGCTGGCCAAGCGGGCCGATTTTCAAAACCCGAAAATTGTTGTGGCCGTAATTCAGCTGCACATCCTCAAAAACGTATTCGCCCGTGCCCGCATCCGCGTTTATAAAATCGATGAGATTGTTGCCGCGGTAGAGCTCCACTTCCCAGCCAGGCTGCGTGGTGCCCCGTACGTCGGTTGAGGTAAACTCGCCGGTTCGCATCAGCGGGTAGTTGGAAATTTCGGCACCGCGTCCGGTACGGCCCAGCGAAACGCCCTGCAATCGCGGGGAATTGAGATCGCCTACGTAAAAAGAGGTTGCACCGAGCGGCCCGAGCAGATTTGGCTCCATACTCCGGCGGCCGGCTTTAATTCTCGCCAGCTGGAGTCCGTCTCTTTCTGATCCGGTAAGAAACCATTCGGAACTCATGAACAGCGCATCGCCCGAGCCGCGTGCATCGTAGCGGATATCGTAAACCTCAGCGGTGGTATTTGGCGCCTGATTCCGAACGGTAGACGTAACCGATGCATCCACAAAAGGAACATCCATTACGCGATACGGAACCTGTTCACGGATAGTTTGGTCGATCGGAGTGGCATCCTCCGTTAAACGCTGCCGCTGATCCTGGCGCTGGCGCTGAATTTCATAAGCCATCAGCTCGCGCGATGATACCGTAACGGAAACCTGCTCCAGATTAAACTCAAACTCAAATCCGGTAATTTCTGCAAGTCGACCGGTTTCCACATACGGGCCCTGTGGAGATGGGATAAAATGTTGCTCATCCAGAATACCTTCCAGCTGGTCGCTGCTGAATTCGCCGGTTTCCATATCCAGTTCAAGCATACCGCGGCTACCGGTCAGAATTACCCGAAAAAGCATATCCGCAGTGACATCCGGCTGATAACCGAATGTGGTAAAAAAGTCGGGCAGATTCAAAAAAAGGCGCTCGTCATCCAGAATGGCATCTACAATGGCGCTTCGCCCGCCGCGATCATGGCGCACCTCAACAATGATGGCATCTTCATACTGTGGCCTTTCGAGGGATTTTTCTGCGGCAATGGCGAAATTAGTGGAGCTGATGATAGCAAGACAGGTCAAAAACAAGACTGCCGGAACCTTATATATCAGTTCTGTTAATCCCTTAATTTTCAATCCATTTCCTACGGTTTACAGGATTATTTCCGACCGAAGCGAAAGCCCCCTCGCCTTCTGTGTTTCGCAAAGATATTTTTCTGTGGCCATCCCGGCCAGTGGATTTTGAAAAATCATTCATCCGCTGAATTCAGATAGAGTGATGCTTTGGCAAGTACAACCCGCTCGTTTCCCATCCGCGTGTGATACTCCACTTCGATCAGACTGTCTTCGGCGGGATGCCTGACCACGTACTGGAGCGGAATCTCCACATTTCTGCCTCTTTCGTGGTAAATCGCTATCCGGTTGAGCTCGCCGAGAAGAATCCTTTCGGAATTGATGTCGGGGCGATAATAGACCGAGAAATTTCCAAAAGCCGACCGCTTTCCCTCGAACTCTGCGAAGAGCCTGACCTTGCCGGTGGCCGTATTGGCATCACGCTCAATGTTAATATCACGAAGCTTAACGGCGGAAACGGGAAGTCCCGGCGTTCTTGCAAAAACCGGTACCGCGACACCGTAGAGCATATTCAGGTTTAGCACAATAGGCCCTTCATCATCACGCATATCTGACGAGGGTGAATCTGCGTTGGTATCGATAGCCTGAATAAGCAGATGCGAGCGGTATTCACGTGGGGTATCGCGCGGGATGGGGGCAGCGAGACGAATCCGCTGGGTTCTGCCGGAGCCAACCCTGAACTGGCGCGGCCCGATTCTGAGCCACGGTTTCAGGCTCCACTCAGGCGCTTCATCATCAGAGATGGTTTGCAGCATGCCGTTCTCATCCATCTCCATATCAATTACGGTAATGCGGTATAGAACGGTAGTCGGGCCGTGGTTGGTAACCCGGAGCTCATCATACGTATTATCTTCCATCACAATCCGAGTAGGGTGAACCATAATCTGGTTCTCGCCCTGCGCGTACAGCCATTCCGGAAGCAGGAATGCGAACAGTAAGAGTGATGCAAGTTTAATTTTCATACGATAAGTCGCTGATGCCAATACTTCTAAAGCGGTTAGTGCCGAAGCCTCAGACTTTCGGCTCAATAAATGAAAAAGGCAAGCAAAAAGCCGATGCTTCTGCTTGCCAATTCAAAAAGTGAAAAAATCTTATTGATACGCTACGGTAACCTGAATATAATTCGGGTGTGTGTAGGTATTTGGCACTGCACCGGCTCCAAACTCAAGCTCAACCCCAACTCCAAAATTGGCAACCTGCTCACCGCTTCCGGCCGGCATATTGATGGTTGTTGGAGCGTCGAAATTACGCAGCATAATTTGTGCATCACCAGCCACGTCCAGATCCTGAGCATTCAGCAATACCTGGATAACTGATCCTGCAGCAGCTTCTACCCGGAAGCGCGGATAATCATTGAGGATAACACGGTCGGCCGGACTTGACCCCACCTGGCCTACTGAACCGTTCTGGGTGATAACGTACTGTGCTGTACCGGAAGAAATCGGAAAAAGGATTAAATCCAGATTACCTTCGCTGAATACGTTAAGATTCTCCTGAAGCAGGATGCGGACATCCGAACTCGCGTTGAGTTGTTGCGCCTGTACTGAGGATAAACCAACAATTGCGAGCACAACAATTGCCAGTAAAACATTTCTGATTTTACACATGATGTATAACCAAGTATTTTTTTGATTGGATTCTAGTGTAGCTGATTATTTAAATTAACCAGTCCTCTTGCGCCTCACATTAAGATAACAGCCGATATCAGTATTCGCAATTAAAACTGAATTAAATAAACAAAATAATTTATAAACGGATAATCACATGTTAATCAACATCTTAAAAGACATCTGTTTTGATCTTATTACGTATTAATACGTATAAAATATTATGTATTAGCACGTATAAAAACCGCTTTCATTAATTTGTACATAATTTTCATTTGCCGCATAAACATCATTATCAATGCACAATCAAAAGTTAATTCCAGTTACATAGTTGCTGGCACGGCTCACGCTTCCGGAATGAAAATCCGGAGATTTCACGTTCCGTTTACGGTTAGCTTACTCATTTACAAACCGCATACAGCACTAAGAACTCTCTGCTCCATTTCTTATATTTGGCTACGATTCAAAAAAGCGGTTTCATTCGATAATATTAAAGCAAAAACTACCTGACTATGAAATTTAGCGTATGTATTAAGCAGGTTCCCGATGTGTCGGCTCCTGTATCTGTAAAAGACGGCACACTGCATCAGGATTCCGATCGTATGGTACTTGATGCCTACTCCGCTTCCGCCGTTGAGGAAGCACTTGTTCTTACTGAAAAACACGGCGGCGAAGTTGAAGTGGTTCTCGTCGGCCCTGAAAAAGCCAAGGAAACCATTCGTAAGGCACTCGCCATGGGCGCTGCATCCGGAGTTCACGTTGTGGTTGAAGATGTTTCCGGACTCGACTCCGCCGCTTTTGCGGAAATTCTGGCCGCGTGGCATAAGTCAACCGAGTTTGACGTCATCCTTACCGGAAAACAGAGCCAGGATACGGATGCTGGACTAACCGGCGGCATGCTGGCATGGAAACTGGAGCTCCCTTTTGCAGCTAACGCCGTTGGGATAACCTACGACGAATCAGCCGGCGCGCTAACCGTAAAGCGTCAGGGCGACAGCGGCCAGGAAATGGTTCAGATCTCGGTTCCCGGTCTCGTCACCTGCTCAAATGATATGAACGACCCGAGAATCCCGTCGCTGAAAGGAATTATGTCGAGCAAGCGCAAGCCGGTTAAAACGGTTTCGCTTGAAGATCTCGGCCTTTCACAGGATGCACTTCAGCAGGCTAAAGCTACTGAAACAAGCGGTTACCAGAACATACCGGAACGGGAGCCCGGCCAGAAATTTGAGGGCGATCCCGAAGAACTGGTAAGCAACCTCTGCAACCTGCTCGAAAACGAAGCAAAAGTTCTGTAATCAATCAGGCAAACTATTTAGACACATTTCATTCTTACATTATTATGGCTACTATTTTAACCTATATCGCAACCGGCGACGGAAAAATTAAACGCTCATCTCTCGAGGTTTTGTCGCGCTGTAA
>PXAI01000264.1 GCA_003567135.1 Balneolia bacterium
GCCGGATTCTTTGGGATTTTTACCCGGGTTTCCGGCTCTTTTATGTTGATCAACCGTTACCGGTAAAACTCCAGCGCTTTTTCGGCGCTCATTTCGGGATTCCGGTAGTCAATCCCAAGCGTGTCTGTCATAATGGTGAACAAATCGGTGTTGTCGATCAGGCCGAATGGTTTTGTTTCCACGTTGTTTCCGTATAGCGCCGCGGGAACCGCGCCGGCCGTGTGCTGGGTAGTCGCGTAATTTATATTCAGCCGCGTGGGTTCATCATTGGTGCCGCCTTTTAGAATGTGGTGAATGGTAGCGATGGGCTGGCGCGGAAATGCGGCGTGATCGGGCATTTCGATATCACCGGCAATGGCCTTTTGAAGCATCAGCGCCTGCGGTGAGGTTACCCGGATTCGGGTGGCATCTTCAATCACATCTTTAATCATAGCCTCCGACGGATTTTCGTCCAGCTGATCCATAATCCAGTCGAATGACGCTGTTCTCTGTTTCAGCATTTCGTGGATCTCCGACGAAGCCCGGTATCGCTCGCCAACACCATAGACGCAGGGGCCACCCGTGGCGTGATCACTGGCCATAATCAGCAGCGTGCCCGGCGTGCGGTCGGTGTAATCCATCAGCATACCCAGCGTTTCGTCGGCGGCCAGCGTTTCCCAAAGCGAAGTTCCCGCATCATTCCGGTGGTTTGCGTGATCGATTCGACCGGCCTCAATGTGAAGCACAAATCCGTTTTCAGCGTTGTTCAGAACTTCGACACCTTTTCGGGACATTTCCAGCAGGGATGGCGCCTTTACGCCTCGGAATTTCCTGTCTATTTCGTATGGAATGTGCGTGTTGTTCAGCGTTGCCAGCAGTTTGCTTCCTCCCGCTGAAGCAAGCTTGTCGGGATCGGTAACCACGGTATATCCCGCGTCGATGAACGGCCTGAACAGATCCTTGCCGTCGCTTCTTCGAGTGTGATCAAAAACCCGCGTGCCGCCTCCAATCATCACATCCGCCCTGAAATTTGCGAACTGATCGGCGATTTCTTCCTCGGCTCTGCGGTTCAGGTGCTTTGCGATCCATCCGGCAGGAGTGGCATGCGTAATGCGCGTGGTGGTCACAATTCCAGTCGCTTTGCCTTCGGCTTTGGCCAGTTCGAGTATCGTGGTAAGTTCGTTGCCATCAGGATAAATGGAGAGCGATCCGTTTACAATTTTGCGCCCGGTTGACCACGCCGTTGTGGCAGCTGATGAATCGGTTACCATGCTCGTGAGGCTGTGGCTCGCCATGCTGCCGCCGTTGCCCGACTGAAAGAGTTTCTGAAGATGAAGAGGGCGTCCGAAATTCCGTATCGAGTAGTGCTGCGCCGAGGAGAAATCCTCCCAGGAAAAACCATCATACGCAAAAAAGATAATGTTCCGCGCTTTCTGGGATTTCGCCGGCGATATGTGTCTGCGATTGAACGGAATGAGGGAACCAATCCCGGCCGCCAGGCCTGTTTTAAAAAACTCTTTACGCTTCATAAATAATCAAAATTGTAAGTTCAGCTTTATAAAAAAACAGACATGAACGTCGATTCATGCCTGTTCTCGAGTTATTGGGATTAGACATCGTCAAATCCCGGGGATAACGATCTTTAGAATGTGAGACGCACTCCCATCGTAGCGTTTACGTGGTTGAATGAGGAGCGGTAGTGGAATTCCGGTCCGCCGTCATACCAGAGCTGAGGGGAGTTTGTGAGGTTACGGGCATCAGCAAAAATCTGAAGGAAATCCGTAGCCTGGTATCTCAGCGTCAGATCCAGTCTTTCCTGCCAGCGCATAAAACGGTCGTTGGAAGGGAAGAGGTGGCTTCTGTGATTGGATACTTCGGTGGTGCTAACCTGATACAGATAGGTGCTTTGATAATTGTAGGAAAGCATCCCGTAAAATCCGCCTCTTTCAAACGTGAGCGCGGTATTTATTACGTGAGGAATCTGGCGCGGAAGCTCTACTTCACGATCGATGCGAAGCTGTGCTTTCGAATCGCTCCAGGTGTAGTTGGCGTAAACACCGAGTCCGCTGAGCACACCCGGAAGGAAGTGGAGGCGCTGTTGCCACGCAAATTCTGCTCCCCAAACTTCAGCTGTGGTTCCGTTTTGCGGCATTCTGCTCTGGAACCCTTCAAACGGGCCGTCGGTTTCGAGGGAGACTTCCTCAAATACAAAGTCCTGAAGGCTTTTGTAAAACACACCGGCAGTAAGGATTCCGACGCTTCTGAAGTAAAGTTCGTACATCAGGTCGAAATTCATTACGCGGGATGCCTTCAGGTTTGGATTACCACGGCGAACAGACTCGCTTTCAAAATTGGCGATTTCAAATGGTGCCAGCTGCGTGAAAGAAGGACGCGCGATAGCGTTGGTCCAGGCAAAACGGATGTTGGAACGGTCGGTCAGATTATATCTGATGTGCGCCATCGGAAAGAAGTTGAGGTAGGTATTACTTTCTTCGATACGCTCGCGGCCGGTAAGCTCTTCGTTTTCATCGATCAGTGTGCGGTTTCCTGTGTAGGTGGTACCGGTATTTTCAGCGCGGACACCGGCAAGAAACATCCAGTTATCGAGTTCAACGGTGGTCATCACGTAAGCGGCACCGATGGTTTCGGTCGCAACGTAATCACTCGGATCAGAAACCAGATAGAATTCCAGCAAATCGTCACTGTCCATCTGGAAATTATCCATATTTGCCCGGGTGAACGGCCCGCCAAGCTCCCAGTCAACGGTATGGAATATCTGGTAGCGGCCGTCAACCAACCTGCGATTGAAATCGCCGGAGGCCACTTCACTCATCAGAAATGTTCCGTTGATGTCGTTAAATTCGATCACTTCGTGATTACGCTCTTTATGTTTGTGAAAGAAACGCCCGCCAAACTGGAAATTCGCGGCAGCGTTACCAAGGTTATACGGCATCTTGAAGTTAACCCGGGTATTGATGTCGTTATCAACCACATCATCGATACGGTTTTCGTAGCGTGTCATGTTAAAATTGGACGGATCAGACAGCACATCCTGCGAACCGTTGATCCAGTTGATTCGGGCCGCGTTCCTGTCGGAAACATCGTAGGTCATATCCATGCCGTTTACGCGGTATCGCAGATATTCCTGATACGGGGAGTTGTGCGTTCCGTACGAATAGGTAAGACTATAGTCCATGGTCAAAGCGCTGAAATCGCTCTCACCGCCAAGCGTAACACTTGCCAGTTCATTCTGGATGTGATTGCGGCGCCCGATCGGCTCAACGCGAACACCCGAAACTTCATAAACTGATCCGTTTACGTTCATAATATCGCCACGATCCGGCCTCAGTCTGAACTGATGGCGGATTCCGCGCTTATCACGCATGTTGTACATACCGCGCACAAAAACGGAATTGTTATCATTGAGTCGGTAATCGAGACGACCGGCAAGGGCATAGCGGTCGGTCTGAAATTCATACTCACCAATACGCATCTGGTCAATCCGGTCAATAGTTTGCCCGTTAAACTCCTGTTCGCCCCAAAAATGGCGAATATCATCCATCCGGCGGTTTTCTCGGCTGATATTTCCACGGATGGAGTAGCTAAGGTTACCGCTTGAGCGCCCGTAGTGTACGCTTGCTTTGGGGTTCCCAATACCGGCAAAATTGTGCCATCCGCCGGATGCCATCACGTTAAAAACACGGTTTTCACCAACCATTCTATTTGCCACAAGGTTAACCGATCCTCCTACTGCATCTGCATCCATATCAGGGGTGATCGCCTTGGTAACTTCAATGGCACCAATTAGATCGGATGATAACCCTGTGAGCGAAACATCGCGGTCTGTGCGGCCTGTTGTGGCAAGTCTTTCGCCGTCAAGCGTTACGGTATTCAACCCGGGAGCCATACCGCGAACGTACATAGCTGTTGCTTCACCGCGGAACTCTTCAGTGGAAATTCCCGGCAATCTTCGGAGAGCGTCAGAAACGTTCAGATCAGGAAAGCGCTGAATCTGCTCGTCTGATACTACTGTTACAATATTCGGTGAGTTTCGCTGGCGGTTGTAAGCACCAGCCTGGCCTATAGCCTGCGATACTACGTTCACACCCTCAAGCTCGATGCTGCTGATTTGAAGCGAAACATCTTTGCGAAGCTGAACACCGCTTTGCAGGTTGATTTCAGTTTCATAAGCCTCATAGCCAACGTAGTTGAAGGCAAGAATCTGAGTGCCGGTTGGAACGCGGCGCATACGAAAACGTCCCTCAATATCGGTTGAGGTTCCAATATTTGTCCCCCGTATGATAACGGTTGCACCGGGAAGCGGGTCGCCGGTTTCTGCATCAGTAACGATACCATAAATGCTCGCTCTTTGTTCTTCAGCAAAAGCTGCTTCAGGTTTTGCCAGTACGACAGCTATCAGAACAAAAAAGAAAGTGCGGAGTATCTGTTTTGTCATGGTTTGATCAGGTTTGTGATTGATTGATTTTACGGTCATAGCAATAGCCCAAAGAAATGCCTCTTATGTTATCATTTTGTTAACCGTAGGTTATGGCTCCGTTAAAATAGGCTCTGATCATACATCCTAACACATTGATAATGATTGTTTTCAGGGAGTCAGTTTTGAAGCGGTTTTTGTCAGTTTTTGCTATCGTTCCATCTGGCATAAAACAAAGTATGCTGATCATTTTCCCCGCTTGATACTGGTGATTGAGCCTGCTAAATTGCGCGAATGAGTTCCCAAAATGATACCCCAACCGCCAAAGCCGGACTGACCGAAGCCGCTTCCGTTTTGAAGAAGTACTGGGGATATGACAGCTTCCGGCCGGGACAGGATCAGGCGGTTCGGTCGATACTGGATGGGAAGGAGACGCTGGTTTTATTTCCAACCGGAGGAGGGAAATCACTCTGCTACCAGGTTCCGGCGATGGTGCTACCCGGACTCACCATCGTAATTTCGCCGCTGGTCGCGCTGATGGAAGATCAGGTAAATCAACTTTCAGGAATGGGCATTCCGGCTACGTTCATTAACAGCACGATTTCCGGGAATAAAATTGAGCAGCGCCTGATCAACGCCCGAAACGGTATGTACAAACTGCTTTACTGCGCGCCCGAGCGACTGAAAACGCCGCTTTTTCAGCATGAACTGCTTCAGCTTAATGTATCACTCGTCGCCGTGGATGAGGCGCACTGTATCTCCGAATGGGGGCACGATTTTCGTCCATCCTACCGGGAAATCAAATCCGGTTTCGAGCCGGTAAACGATCGGGTTCGATGGCTGGCGCTTACGGCTACGGCCACACCGGAAGTGCGGAATGATATTCTGGATTCGCTTCAATTCAGGGAGCCAAACGTAATCGCGCGCGGGTTTGATCGCCCTAATCTTAAATGGTGGGTAAATTATGGAACCAACCGCGACGGATCCATCCGGAAGATGATCAAAAACGTGCCGGGAAGCGGACTCATTTACGCCGGAACGCGACGTGCCTGTGAGGACATTGCCGAACGAATGGGAAAACTGACCGGGGTGAGAACCAGTCCGTACCATGCGGGCCTCGATCCGGATCAGCGAAAGAAAGTTCAGAAACTCTGGGTTTCGGGAAAAATCCCGCTTGTCGTGGCCACAAACGCGTTTGGGATGGGCATCGATAAACCCGACTGCCGCTATGTGTTGCATTACGATATGCCCGGCACGCTTGAGGCCTACTACCAGGAGGCGGGCAGAGCCGGACGTGACGGCGATATGAGCTATCCTGTTTTGTTCTATCGCGAATCCCAGTACAGCCTGCTTAAAGATCAGATCCTGCGAAGCTATCCCGACCGCTCCGTTCTGGATAAAATTTACGGCGCGCTCTGCGATGCCTGGGAACTCGCACTTGGTTCAGATATGGATAAGTTTGAGGTCATTCCAGTTGATTCTGTCGTGAAACGAAGTAAGCTGCAGAAAAACGAGGTGCTTCCCGGGCTGAAGATTCTTGATAAACTCGGCGTGATTGAGCTTGAGGAAATCTACGAAACGAATATCGGCATCCGGTTTTTGTGCGATATGCAGAGTATCCGGAACTTTGAGTCATCGGGCATGAAACCGGAAAAAGCAGAATTCATCCGTTCCGTATTTCGATCAGTCGGACCTGAAGCGCTGGAAGAACTCACGTGGCTGCGGGCAGAATATCTGACCGAGAAAACGGGCGTGAGAACAAATGCGCTGATGAAAGGCCTGGAAGTCCTCAGAAAAGATCAGATCGTCGAGTATCGGATTCAGGACGGAACGCCTTCCGGAAAGCTTTCCTTCTCACGGGAAAAAACGGTACCCGTAAGCAGGGAAGACGTAGAAAACTACCGGAACGTGCTGCTCAAAAAACTCGAATACATGAAGCAGTACGCCGAAACGAACGACTGCCGAAGCCGTTTCCTGAGGATTTATTTCGGCGAAGATAATCCCCCCAAATGCGGAAACTGCGATAACTGCCTCAGAGATAAGAAAAAAACTGTGCGACCTGAAAGAGAACACACGATCAAAGTAAAAAACCTGCTTCAGGAAGAAGCGCTCCCATACGACGAAATCCGAAAACGCACCGAACTTTCTGAAGAAAACCTCGCATCCACCATGAACTGGCTAACCGAAGAAGGCCACATCACTAGCACGCTAACCGATGAGGGAGAGGTGTACAGCTGGAAGGGTTGATGGCGGGATGTATATCCAGCAAATAGCCCAATGTTACACCTGTAGGTACATGGCATGCCATGTACCTACAGATTAAATAAAATCAATATGATAGAATTTGAAAACTTTGAATTCTACATTTTGAATTTTGAATTAACTCCCTACTCCGGCCTCATATGAGGGAAAAACAAAACGTCCCGAATCGAATCCTGATTGGTCAGGATCATCGCAAGGCGGTCAATTCCGATTCCAAGGCCCACAGTTGGTGGCATTCCGTATTCGAGGGCGCGGAGGAAATCCTCATCCACAACCATGGCTTCATCATCACCTCCGGCACGTAGTCGCGCCTGTTCCTCAAGCCTGTTACGCTGATCAACCGGATCATTCAGCTCGGTGAACGCGTTGCAAAGCTCTTTTCCGTTGCAGATTAATTCGAAGCGTTCAACCAGTCCTTCCTTGTCGCGGTGCTTTTTCGCCAGCGGACTCATTTCAACCGGATAATCGGTAATGTAGGTTGGCTGAATCAGTTTCGGCTCAACGTATTCTCCGAAAATCTCGTCGATGATGTTGGCGCTGTTCATGCCATCCTCAAGATGAATATTCAGCTCGCGGGCGATTTTCTTCAGCTCATCCAGCGATTTGCCGAAAAGCTGATGCCCCGTTTCTTTTTCAATGGCATCCAGCATCGGAACTCTCGGCCACGGACGCGCAAAATCGATTTCGTTTTCGCCGACTTTCACCTTTGTGGTGCCGTGTAGCTCAAGCGTCGTTTTTTCGATCATCTCTTCCACGAAATCCATCATCCAGTTGTAATCTTTGTAGGCCACGTAAAGCTCAACCTGGGTGAACTCCGGATTGTGAAAACGACTCATGCCTTCATTTCGGAAATCCTTCGCAAACTCGAAAACGCCGTCATATCCGCCGACGATCAGTCTTTTCAGGTAAAGTTCGTTGGCAATACGCAGATACAGCGTCATGTCCAGCGCGTTGTGGTGCGTCTGGAAAGGACGCGCTGAAGCTCCGCCGTAAATCGGCTGAAGAATCGGCGTTTCCACTTCGAGATAGCCGCGTTCGGTCATGAAATTACGCATGAACTGAACCATCCGGCTGCGTTTCCGGAACACATCGCGGATTTCAGGATTCACAATCAAATCCACATAGCGCTGGCGATAGCGCTGCTCCTTATCCGAGAAAGCATCGTACGTTTTTTTGACGCCATCTTCCTCAACTTCCTTTGCAACCGGAATCGGGCGTAGCGTTTTTGTGAGCAGCTGAAACTCCTCGGCATGTACGGTCAGTTCGCCGGTGCGGGTTTTAAACAGAAACCCTTTGATGCCCACGATATCGCCGATATCAACAAGCTTTTTGAAAACGGTATTGTAATTATCGGTACCCACATCATCCCGGCGGATATAAATCTGAATCGTACCGGTGCTGTCCTGCAGGTTAAAAAAAGAAGCTTTCCCCATAATCCGGCGCGTCATAATGCGACCGGCTAAAGAAACCCGCTCAGGATTTTCATTTTCCTCGGTTTTTCCAAGCTTGTCAGCATCGGCTTTAATTTGGTCAGACGAATGCGTTACGTCGAATTCGTAAGGGTAGGGATTTACGCCTTCGTCGATCAGCTGCTGTAGCTTTTCGCGGCGCAGTGCCTGTTGTTCGCTTAGGGATAATTCGTTTGAGGCTTCACTCATAAAATATGTTCTGATCTATAATTTTAAATAATTAGCGGCTTTCGGTTAGCCTGAATTCGGTTACGGCCAGAATCGACGCGAGCACAATCATGTTTAGGCCCATCAGTCGCGTGTACCACGGATGCAGCGCGTCGAAACGCAGCTGATGTTCGCTTTTCAGGGCATCATCCTCAATAGAAAAATCGAGCGGCACGGTTGTCCGAATCTCCGTCATCTCGGCACCGATCCAGAGCGCGTAAACAGTAAACAGGATGGCCGAACACAGCACGAGAACACTCAGCGTAATGCGCGCGTTTCGTTTGCCGTAGTCTTTGCTCCACATAATCGCAAGTCCGATCACCATCAGCATCAGGAAAACCGACTCCAGCTGATTCATCCGGATGATCGACAGGCCGGTAAGTTCACCGCCAATAGTGCGGTAATTTACGTTCTGTTCGGGCATCACAGGATTTGATCCCGTGAGTTCCCACTGTTCTGCCACGCCGAAATTTACGGGAGCCACGCCAAAGCCGAGCATAATTGCGGCACCAAGCCAAAGGCCGGCAGAGGCCACGAGTAAAAAACGAGCAGTTCGGCTGAGGAACATGGATGATTAATTTTGTACTTTTGCGTGTAGCCGGAAATCGAATCCGGCCGTAATTGGACAATTTTATAAAATACCAAATTTTCAGGCTAAAAGGTGCCCGTAATTTTATCCGGCAACAGAACGAAGAATTCAGTTTCTGCTGAGGATTATCCCGCTTTCTGGATATCCGCTACTACCGTAATTAATGCCGAAATGGACGCTGAATCTGTGCGGAAACGCCTTATATCCGAACTGCTGGAAGCCGCAGGATTCGGGGAAGCGACATTCCGTATCGAAAAGGAAGAATCAGGAAAACCTGTGCTGAAAACCGATTTATCTGAATCGAACACCCTTCATATCTCATTTTCGCATACCAAAGGCCTCTTCATTGCGGGACTTTGCATCGACCGGCGGATCGGCGTCGATTGTGAGCTTCCCGAACGGAAAGTCAATGAGAGGCTGAGAAAGCGAATTTTATCGGTTCAATGCGGCGATACGGAAAGGGGAATTCAGGATCTCCAACTCTGGACGCTGAAAGAAGCCTTTCTTAAGATGACCGGAACCGGACTCAGAGTTGCGATGAACCGTGTTGAAATCTCAGCGCCGGAGAATTCACAATGGAGCTATCGGGCAAAGATAAACGGCGAAGATACCCGGGCTGATTTACTCTCATTTCTCTACAGAAACTTCAGGATTTCAGTGGCCGTTGAAACGGGTTGAATCGTATTTTAATCGATGAATCGGTTCATTTTTGTGAAGGAACCGTAGGATCAGGACATACTGTAGGGACAGGGCATGCCCTGTCCCTACAGTATTGATTTTTAATCATATGAGACGTATAAAAAGTAACAGCATCTTCATGACATAATCGCTGTCCCGGCAATTATTTTTAAAAACAGATAGTAGAACCAACCTGATTTTGGCAGCAATAGGTATTAAGTAAAATGGTTTTCTTTCCGAACATTCAGAAAAGATTTTTGCTGTTTGAAGGGATAAGAAATGCTAACTTAGAACCGACTGTAATTCAATCTGTTTTTCTAAAAATTATTATCCATGAGTATCAAAAACCTCAATCGTGAGCAAATTCTCGAAGGGCTGAGCCGGTA
>PXAI01000073.1 GCA_003567135.1 Balneolia bacterium
CTCCAGCGGTTTAACCCTGAATCCCGACAAAAACGCCATATCCTGATTATTATCATTATCCAGCTGGCTGAACCGGTTTCGGTCGAGATCGCTGACCGCCCACTCGCCATAAAGCTCAAGACGATCCGTAAGACTGAAACTGCTTCTGATGGCCGCCATTTGCTGTGCCTGGGGCGCAGGAATTCGCCGGAACGGCTCGTAAGCTCCCATTCCCGGGCCAACCCATTCATACACAATTCCCTTCGACGTGCTTTGCGCCCTGCGGTACGATCCCAAGCCGTCTCCCACTCTGCTGAACCTGACGCGCCAGACGCCGGAAGAATCTCCGGGGATGTGGCGAAAGATGGTTACCGGATCGTTCTGAAACGTGGTATCCACCCTCGCATACAAAATAAAATCGACGTCCGTGCGAAATCCCACAGAATCCGCTCCGCTGATGGTGGCCGATTCCAAATCATCCCCTGCTTCCCTCAAAATGCGGATTTCCTCGTCAGACAATCCCACTTCCGTATTCAGGTTGCGGCTGTCAGCTTCCCTGACAAATGACGCGCCCACGGAAAGGCGTCCATTAAAAAGCTGATCGTGCGTTGCTTCAGCGGCCACGAGAGTTCGGTTGTATTCTTCTGTCACGTACTGAAAATCCACCGTAATGCGGGAGACGTCAGTGATCATACGGTTTTGGGTAAAGGTGATTTCGCCCAGGCCGTAATCGATGATGTAATCATTTTCCTCGCCCCTGGTCAGCAGGTTTCCATTCAGATATACACGCTCCGTACCGGCCAGCACGATGATAAACGTCTCGCCTTCGGCTCCGGTCAGCCTGTAGGGCCCCTGGACACCATCGCGCCCTTCAAACTCCATCACCCTGAACCGGCCTCTTACCACAGCCGCCGAAGCCTGATACGATCCGTAGCGGTTTGTGTGAACCTCAACATCCCCCCCTTGGAGCCGCCGGCTGATTTGAGCAAATTCGCTCGTCCGGTAATCCACATCCACATCCCCCAGCTGAAGCTGACCCAGTTCATGACGCAGCTGGATGTAGACTTTATCAAACTCCCGTAAATTCTGAGTGCTTCCGTCCGGCTGAATCGGCGTGCTCTGGTCGGTGAGCGTGGCCAGCACTTCCACGTCATCCGTTATAAAACCGCTCAGCTCAAAACGCAGTCCGCTGTCGAGCGAGAGATCCTGCGCAGATCCTACGGTAATCCCCCTGCTGAGGCTTCCGCTTCGCTGGAGTCTGGATGAGCCAAAAAGTGCCTCGCCGGTAATGGCAGGCTGGACTACGCGATCGGCATCGATGGCGGCAGTATCATCTTCGGCGGGCGTAAACGGCCGAAGCTCTCTCTGGAAATAAACCGGCCGAAGTGTGAAGGGTAACCGGCTGTACTCGGCGTGCACCAGAACGGAATCAGCACCTGCAAGATAGACGTCGTTTAGCAGCTGCCATTCGCCTGAGTTGTAGTTTATGCGCCAGTTATTTTCCCGGGGGATCTCTTCTCCGGCAATCGAGATGCGAAGGCTGTTTTCGATAATCCAGTGATTGAGAAAATGGGTGGAATCTGTATCCGAAACCCAGAAGGTGTCCTCCGCGCTGATCTGCTGCTGGGCCTGTGTCCGTTCTGCGGCAGACATGAACCCAAACAGGCACACAAAAATGAACCAGTATTTATATGGTGATGCCGGGTTTGGAAAAATTGAGTACACCGTTGACTTCGGGTAGAAGTTTGTTGAGAGCTGCGTATTGAAATGCAGAATTGTTCTTAAACTGCAAACACCCAAAATAGTTCGCCGGACTCAAATCTTCAAAGGATGCATAAAAAAAGGGATACTCCGGTGGAATATCCCTTTAAAATACTAAAGACAGATTTTCTTAGTCGGCTTTTACGACCCAGAATTTAACCTGTGCTTTTACTTCAGCGTGGAGATCGACCGTGGCGGTGTACTCTCCGAGTGACTTAACATCGCCGTCGATTGTAACTTTACGACGATCAAGATCAAATCCTTTTTCGTTGAGCGCGTCAGTAAGCTGCTGGGAAGTTACGGTTCCGAAGATTTTTCCGTCTTCACCTGCTTTTACTGAAATCGTTACAGAAACTTCTGCAAGCTGCTGAGCGAGTTTATCAGCGTTTTCCCGCTTGGCTTCAATCTTGCGGCTTTGCTGACGTTTTTCTTCCTGAACGGCACGGATGGTGCTTTCAGTGGCGTGAATGGCAAATCCTTTTGGAATGAGATAGTTACGACCGTAACCGTCTTTAACATCCACGATTTCACCGGATTCACCCAGATTATCGACATCTTGTTTGAGAATCAGTTTCATAGTATGGTAGATCGGTTAGGTTATCGTATACTTTCTGCTACAAACGGAATCAGGGCCATGTGCCTTGCACGCTTGATAGCACGCGTAAGCTGGCGCTGATACTTTGCACTGGTGCCGGTTACGCGGCGGGGAAGGATTTTTCCCTGGTCGTTTACAAAACGAAGAAGCGTATCAACGTCTTTGTAATCAATGTATTTAAGGCCTACTTTGGTGAAGCGGCATTCTTTCGTACGAAGATTCCCTTTTTTGGGATGTTGTGGATTCTTCAGCATGATATAATAATAGCTAAGTTAAAATTTCAGGTTGACAAGACGAGGGATTAATCCTCTTCCTCTTCTTCAGATGGTACTTCAACAAAGATGCTTGGAACTTCACCTTTTTTCTGAAGCTCGCGATGCTGCTTCATTTTGTTGTCGTACTTGAGGGTGATAAACCGGAGGATGTTATCGTCGATAGTAAGCTGGCGCTCATGACGCGCGATAAGGTCGGCCGGGGCATCGAAATAGACGTTTACGTAATAACCGCTTCTTTTGCCGTCAATTTCGTAGGCGAGGCGCTTAATGCCCCACTCGTCAGTCTCTTCAATTTCAGCACCGTTTTCTTTCAGAAAATCGATGTGCTTATTAACAATAGCTTTGATCTCTTCTTCGTCGAGAACTGAGTTCACGATAAAGAGATGCTCATAATAATTTGATTTCATAGGTTACCCTTGGGTGTTTTAAAATAAAACAGCCGACGGACCTTCCGCCGGCAGGCAAGTCTTCAAATATAAGGGATATTTTTGTAAGAAACCCGATAGAATTTGAGGGATTTGCAGGGATGGGATGTGCCCGAGCTTTTGCCGGTGTGAATCCAGCTGAAACTACCTCTTAACGCCCCAGGTTCGTCATCCCGGAAACATCCAAGGCGGAGCCATGCAGAAGAGTTACAGGTTTCGGGTTTCGGGTTTCGGGTTTCGGGTTCGTTTAGTACACCAACCAACGTCACGGCGCCCTCATCTCGTAAAATCCTCTCGCGATAGCGATGATTTATACGGGATCTTCCAGCGTTAAGTCGGCTATGGTATTGGTCGCTTACAGATTATAGCACAAAAATACGTTGCTACCCTTTAGGGCTACTTGGTTTAGCACCAAAAAGATCTGTCCAAATATAGCGCTGGAAGATCCCGCATATCGTACGGCTATCTCTTCCTAAAAAACCACACAGACCGATTGCGGGATGACGGTACCGGAGCGTTTGTTGGGGCGATCGGTATAGAGTTCAACGAGTCCGCGAACCCGCAACTCTTCATCACCCGAAACCCGCAACCCTCTTACCCAATAATCAACCGTCTCCAAAAACGATTCAATCCAAACGGCCTAAAATCTTCCCTTAATTAACCGCGTAAAACCCGGTATCAAAGAAAGAGAAGATCAGATCGGTAATGTGCGACGGGATGAGGCCGAAGTAAATGGTAAGGCCTGCGAGGAATGCGAGGGAGACTACGTAAACGGCTTTTGGGGTTACGAGGGTTACTTCCTCTCCTGCTGCCGGCTCTTTCATGTAGAGGTAAACCATCACGCGAAGATAGTAGTAGACGCTGGCCGCGCTGGCGAGTACGCCAACGATGGCGAGGCCGAGGAATCCGGCGTCGATGGCGGCGGCGAATACCATGTATTTACCGAAGAATCCGGCAAATGGCGGGATGCCCGCAAGTGAGAATAAAAAGATGGATAGCAGAACACCCATAATCGGATACTGGAAACCGAGTCCGGCGTAGCCTTTTACGTCGTTGAAGAGCACATCCTGGCTTTTTTCGTAGTAGGCGACAATTCCAAATGCGCCGACGTTCATCAGCGTGTAGGCGAAGAGATAGTACATTACGGCACTGTAGCCGGCTGTGGTTCCGGCGGCAAGGCCAACGAGAACGTATCCCGCATGCGCGATACTTGAGTAGGCAAGCATACGCTTGACGTTATCCTGAACCATGGCAACCAGGTTACCGAATACCATCGTAATGATGGCAATAACGGCGATAGCTGCGCTCCAGTCATCCACCCAGTAAGGCAGCGCGCGGCTGAGTACGAGAAGCAAACCGATGAAGGATGCCGTTTTACCGGCCGTAGCCATAAACGCTGTAATCGTTGTTGGCGCACCCTGATAAACGTCAGGTGTCCACATGTGAAACGGCACAGCTGATACCTTGAAGAAGAATGCTACCAGAAGCAGTGATACACCGCCCCAGAAAATCATCCCGCCGTCACGGTACTCGGCAATGGTTGCCAGATCAAATGATCCGGTTGCGCCGTAAATCAGCGTGATGCCGTAGATAAAAAATCCTGTTGAAAAAGCGCCGATCACAAAGTATTTGAGAGCTGATTCAACGCCCATTCGCTTATCCCGGACAATCCCGGCAAGCGCGTAGAGACATATCGACATCGTTTCGAGGCCGATAAAAATCGTTACCATTGAATTGGCTGATGCCAGCACGATCATACCCACCGTACAGAACATCAGAAGTGGGTACACTTCGGGGAAATTGTGCTTAACGCCGATCAGGTAATCGTGCGTCAGAATTACGGTAAAGAACGCGCCGAAAACGACGATAAACGTACCAAATGCCGCGGTTCCACCAACGGCCGCCATATCAGAGAAAATCAGCTGATGATCCGCATTGATCAGATCATATACTGAAATGATGAGCGCCGCCCCGAGAAATACCATGGAGGCGAGATATACTTTTCGGGAATCAGCTTTGAATCCGTCAAGCATCATAACAACCAGCGCGCCGAAGGCGATTATGGTGGCCGGAAGGTATGCGAGTATGTCGTTAAGGATTTCCATTAAATCAGAAATTATACAAGTTTGTCAATGCGGCTCGCGAGCTCAATATCTTTGGCAGTTACTTTGTTGCCGGCATCGTGTGTTTGCAGGCGGATCGTAACCGTGTTATACACATTATGAAGATCAGGGTGATGCACCACATCCTCAGCCTCAAGCCCTACCCTTACAATAAAGGCCAGCGCTTCGCGAAAATCTGCGAATTTGAACTCACGTTTAATCGCATCACCATCCCGTGACCAGCCATTAAGTGATTCAAGTTCTTTCGAAAGTTCTTCTGCTGAGAGTGGTTTACTCATGATCTTCAGTAAGTTCGATTGAAATTTGTTTCTTTTCGGCGAGGTTTTCTTCGGAGACATCGTAAAAACGAACGGCCCATGCAGGCATATCAGACGCTTTGGACGCCATCAGAATTTCGTTACGCTTGTCCTCGAGTTCGCTGAGGATTACCTCAACCTGATGCTCAGAATACTGCGTGAAGTGCGTCGGGCGAATACCGATCCAGATGATGAAGAGCATCACAGGAACGAGAAGGCCGATTTCACGGGCATTGAGATCAGGCAGTGTTTTGTTTACTTCGTGCTTAACCGGGCCGAACATCACGCGCTGGAACATCCAGAGCATATAAACCGCAGCAAGGATCACGCCGGTAGTGGCGATAATTCCGAACCAGATATTATCGAGCGTGTCGGAAGTGAAGGCTCCCATCAGAATCAGGAATTCACCCACGAATCCGTTAAGACCGGGAAGGCCGATGGAGGCAAATGTGGCCAGCATGAACATTACAGCAAAAACGGGCATTACGGAGGATAATCCCCCGAAATCTGCAATCATTCTGGTGTGGCGACGATCGTAAATCATCCCCACAATAAGGAAGAGCGCGCCGGTTGAAAGTCCGTGGTTGATCATCTGAATGATCGCGCCCTGAACACCAATTGTGTTGAATGCGAATAATCCCAGCACCACAAAACCAAGGTGACTGACCGATGAATAGGCTACCAGTTTCTTTACATCCTTCTGAACCATCGCGACGAGCGCGCCGTAGATGATTCCGATTACGGCTAATAGCGCAATCCAGGGAGCAAACTCAACGGCTGCATTCGGGAAAAGCGGCAGACAGAAACGAATCAGTCCGTAGGTTCCCATTTTAAGCATAATCGCGGCAAGCATAACGGAACCGGCCGTTGGAGCTTCGGTGTGCGCGTATGGCAGCCATGTATGGAACGGGAACAGCGGCACTTTGATAAAAAACGCCAGTGCGAAAGCGAGGAAAAGCCAGGTTTGCTCAACGAGGCCGATCTGATATTCAGGGCTTGAAAGAACGCGCCAGTCGGTAATGAAAACGCCGTCGTTAACGGACATGCCGGCGTGATAACCCACATAAATAACGCCCACCAGCATGATAAGCGATCCAACAAGCGTGTAGATAAAGAACTTGATCGTGGCGTGAATCCGGCCTTCGCCGCCCCAGATTCCGATCAGGAAATACATCGGGATAAGCGTGAGCTCAAAAAAGATGTAGAACACGACCATATCCAGCGCTGCGAATACACCGAGTGAACCGGTTTGCAGGATGAGGAGCATCGCGTAAAAACCAGCCAGGTGCTTTTTAACGGAATTCCATGCGGAAAGCACCACAATCGGGCCAAAAAACGTGGTGAGCATGAAAAGCAGCAAACTCAGCCCGTCGAGGCCAACGATATATTTGATATCCACGCCGGTTAGCAGGCGGCCGGTTTCGGTGAGATACTGTGCCTGATGCGAATTAGCGACATCAAAGTTAAAAATCAGAGGCAGAGAAATCGCGAACGTAACCGACGTAACGGCAAGCGCGATCCACTTAATAGCCTGATCGTTTTTGGCAAAAAGTATCGCCACCAGCCCAAGCAGCGGCAAATAAATAGTGATGTTTAACAGGGTTTCCATCAACAGATAATTATCAGGAGAATATTAACAGGCTGAATACGAGTATGACACCAATCACAAAGACCAGTGCATAGGTTTGAACAACACCTGTCTGGAAAAATCTAAACAGGCTACCGAAAAATGTAACGATGCCTCCGGTGGCGTTTACCGTGCCATCCACAACTTTGATATCGAAAATGGCCAGAACGCGATCGGAAATCCGGTATACCGGGCGGATGATAGCTGCTTCGTAGATTTCATCCAGTTTATACTTGCTATCCCAGATTTCGTACAGGCTTCCAAAACGCGCTTTGATAGCCGCGTCGGTTGCTTCGCCGCCGTCGTTATCGTATTTCTTGTAGGCCAGAAGCGTTGCTCCAACGGCAATCAGAATAGCCATGGCTACGAGCACCCATTTTACTGAGTAGGCCAGCACAAGATCATAATCCGCGGCGACAGGCAGTAACCAGGCGTGCAGCCAGTTAATGTTCGCATCGGTGGAAACAAACGTCGTTACAAAGAAATCCGGAATGCCCATGAAACCTCCGACGAGCGCGAGCGCGGCCAGAATCCAGAGCGGCGTGGTCATGTTTGCCGGACTTTCGTGCAGATATTTTGCTGAATCCTCTGCCCCTTTCACTTTCTTTGGCAGCTTGAACGTGCCGTGGAATGTGGTGAGCGTCAGGCGGAACATGTAGAAAGCCGTAAGGAATGCGGTGATTGCGCCGAGTCCCCAGAGTGCGAAATAAACGTAACCGAACTCACCAAGGCCGGCATTAAACACCATCGCAAGGATTTCATCTTTCGAGAAAAATCCTGAGAACAATGGAATACCGGCAATGGCAAACGTCGATATCAAAAAGGTCTTGTACGTAGATGGCATGTACTCGCGCAATCCGCCCATGTATCGCATATCCTGCGGATCGAAATGGACGTCCTTCCCTTCGTGTTCCAGCTCATGCTCTACGTGGTGCATGGCGTGGATAACGGAACCGGAGCCAAGGAAGAGGCATGCCTTGAAGAACGCGTGCGTAACAACGTGGAACATCGCGGCGATAAATCCGCCGGAGCCCAGCGCGAGGAACATGAAACCAAGCTGTGAAACCGTTGAGTAGGCGAGCACTTTTTTGATGTCGTACTGCGTGAGGGCAATCGTTGCGGCCACAATCGCGGTAAGACCACCAATTACGGCAACCAGCAGCATTGCCTCGGGCGACATCACGAACATCTCGGAGAAACGGGTGATCAGATAGATACCGGAGGTAACCATTGTAGCCGCATGAATAAGCGCGGAAACGGGTGTTGGTCCGGCCATGGCGTCGGGTAGCCAGACAAAGAGCGGAATCTGTGCACTTTTACCGGTAGCACCGATGAACATCAGTACGGCTACCCAGAAAGCTACGTCGGATGAGAACAGATCCAGATTCGCGAAAATCTGATCGAACTCGAGGCTTCCAACGGTTTGAAAAACGAGGAACATCGCAACGAGAAAGGCGAAATCCCCGACACGGTTGTATATAAACGCTTTTTTGGCGGCATCGGACTTTGCCATATCGCCGTACCAGAAACCGATCAGCAGGTAGGAACAAACGCCTACACCTTCCCATCCGAGGAAAAGCAGGATGAGGTTATTCGCCATAACCAGGTTAAGCATGGCGAAAATAAAGAGGTTCAGATAGGTGAAGAACTTCCAGTAGCCTTCATCCTCGCTCATATAGCCCATTGAGTAGAGATGAATAAGCGATCCGACCCCTGTAACGACCAGCGCCATTATAATGGAAAGCTGATCAACCCTGTAGGATATTTCGGACGTAAACGATCCGGCTTCAATCCAGGTAAAGAGCGAAACAACTTTGGCATCGGATTCGGCATCCATACCAAGGAAGATCATCAGGGAGATGACAAACGGTACAAATACGGCGAAAGTAGCAAGCCAGCCGATCAGGCTTTTTTGTTTCCGGTATGATTCAAGGCTGAGGCCGAGCAATCCGTTAATCAGAAAACCGAGTAACGGAATGGCGATAATCAACCAGACGTAATCAGCAAGTGGGTTCATCCAACAGTGAGTTTATCAGTAAATTTCTGAATTAGAAAGTTGAGTGCATTACCATCTCAGCAGGTTAATTTTGCTGATATCGGCGGTAAAGCTGTTTCTGAAAATGGCAATAACAATGGCCAGCCCCACGGCAGCCTCAGCCGCCGCAACACATAGAATAAAGAATACCATTATCTGACCGTGCACATCCCCCATATAGCTGCTGAAAGCAACCAGGCTGATGTTTACCGCGCTGAGCATAAGCTCCACGCACATAAACACGACGATAGCATTTTTACGGGTAAGCACCCCTATTACGCCAATGGCGAACAGGATGGCGCTGACAATTAAAAACCAGTTAAGCGCGATCATTGATTCGTTTGTTTATACTTTCTTTGTGCAAGCAGCATAGCACCAACTACAGCCGCGGTGAGCAAGATTGCCGTTACTTCAAACGGTAACAGGAATGTGGTAAACATTTCATCACCGATCGATTCAACTGTTCCGACAGCGATAATTTGTTCTTCAGAGAAATCGGGGAATACTCCGGTGAAGTCTCCCACAATGTAAAGCAACTGTGCCAGTACAATAGCCACAACCACCAGAGAGACTATCGATTTTATATTGACTTTAGGCGAGACTTCTTCGTTTTCGTCCAGGTTTAACACCATTATGACGAAAAGAAACAGCACCATAATGGCCCCTGCGTATACAATTATCTGAACCACGGCCAGGAACTGTGCTTTAAGCAACAAATAAAATCCGGCTACAGAGAGCATATGTAATACAAGATAAAGAGCACTGTTTACAGTGTTCTTACTCAGCACCATTGCCAATGCAGTTACGACAGCAAATACTGAAAC
>PXAI01000188.1 GCA_003567135.1 Balneolia bacterium
GCCTCGAAGCACTTTTCGCTCGAACTCATCCTCATTCCAGATGATCCCGCCGCCCATTCCGCCAAGTGTGAACGAGGGGCGAATCACAACGGGCAGGCCGCCCAGTTCCAGCGTAACTTCCTTGGCATCCAGCATCGATTTTGCCACGCGGCTGCGACACTGATCGATTCCGATATTTTCCATCAAATCCCTGAACTGCTGGCGGTCTTCGGTGATATCAATCGCATCGATATCCACGCCGATAATTTTGATGCCGTTCTTTTCCCAGAAATCATCATGATACAGATCCCGCGCAAGGTTCAGCGCAGTCTGCCCGCCCATTGTTGGTAAAACGGCGTCCGGTTTTTCGATCTCAACAATCTCCTTTATCGACTCTTTTGTGAGCGGTTTCAGGTAGATGCTGTCCGCCATCATGGGATCGGTCATGATGGTGGCGGGATTGGAGTTGATTAGAATAACGCGGTAACCTTCTTCTTTCAGCGAGCGGCAAGCCTGGGTGCCGGAGTAGTCAAATTCGCAGGCCTGGCCGATAACAATCGGGCCCGAGCCGATAATCAGAATGGAGTTGATGTCAGTGCGTTTTGGCATGGGTTAAGTTCAGAATTAGGGTTTTTGAATGCAGGGGATGGGATTGACTTGCGGCGATCAGGATTTAATCATCGCGATAAACTGATCGAACAGATAGCTTGAATCGTGCGGGCCGGGGGAGGCTTCGGGGTGATACTGTACGCTGAATGCGTTGGCGTTTTCGTAGGTGAGTCCTTCCACCGAATCATCATTCAGGTTGATGTGGCTGATGGTGGCACGTTTCTCTTTCACCGATTTTGTCTCAACGGCGAACCCGTGATTTTGTGTGGTGATTTCAACCAGTCCGGTGCTCATATTTTTAACCGGCTGATTTGCTCCGCGGTGACCCACGAACATTTTTTCGACGTTAATACCCTGAGAAAGCGCCATAAGCTGATGCCCGAGGCAAATTCCGAAAACCGGTCGACCGTCGCTCATAATTTTATTTACGGTATCAAAAGTGTATTCCATCGGGCGGGGATCGCCGGGTCCGTTTGAGAGAAAAAATGCGTCGGGTTGCCACGCTTCGATTTCATCAAAGGAGGTCTGTGCCGGGAAGAGCCGTAGCGTGCATCCCCGCTGGCGCAGCTGATTGATCATCGTGTGCTTGATGCCGTAATCCATGACGGCCACCTTTTTGCCGTTATCGGTGCCTTCGACCGCCGAAAGCGTCTGCGCTTCTTTTCGGGTAATCCTTGAAACAAGCTCCAGGCCTTCCATTGAAGCCTGTTCTTTAGCCTTGGCGATCAGTTCCTCCGGATCAGAAATCTCGCTCGAAATCACGGCGTTCATCACGCCTTTTGACCTGATGTGACGCACCAGCGTGCGCGTATCAACGCCGGTAATTCCCGTAATTTTATGCCGGTAAAGGTAATCCTGCAGGCTCTGATCCGCGTTCAGGTTGCTGTATCCTTCCGAAAAAGCTCTCAGAATTACGCCGGATACCATCGGCTTGCGGGCTTCATCATCCTGAGATGACGTTCCGTAGTTTCCAATATGCGGATAGGTCATCATCATCAGCTGACCGACATAGCTCGGATCAGTGAAAATCTCCTGATAACCGGTCATACTGGTGTTGAAACAGATTTCTCCCGTTGTGGTTCCGGGATATCCAACAAGGGTTCCGGATTGGAGCGTACCATCTTCAAGAGCGATCCAGGCTTTTTTTGTTTCTTGGTTCATTCGGGTTTCAGAGGTTGTTCGGGTTAATGGTCAAAAAAAATCCGACTGCCTTAAAAAAGAGAGTCGGATTGTGAAAAAGAGACAGGATTCCCGGTGGGGAAGGGACAAAATCGTTGAGCCTGCGTATTTCAGAAAAGGGCATATATGAATGGGGCTAATGCGGTGTTACTGGTTACTACAATAAGCAGGCCGAGCATGAGAAGAACGAGAACGATGGGCATCAGCCAGAATTTTTTTCTGACTCGCAGGAATTCCCAGAATTCTCTAACAATACTTAATTTTCCCATGTGAAACTTTTTTCTGAATTTCGGCTAATATAAAAAGTTTCCTGATCAGTTTCGAATAAATCATCGCTGAAAATTACGCTATGAATACGCTTCATACCCCCAGTTACCGTCTGAATATGATTGTTTTTGCAGTATTTATGATACTGTCGGTAATCATATTAAATATTATGCCGGAACGATATCCGATTCATTTTGACCTGGCGGGAAATCCCACACGATGGGCCGAGGGAAACGCCGTTGAACTCCTGATTCTGATTTTCTTTGGCGCATTTTCATTCGTGTCAGTCACCGTTATGCAGCGCTATCTTATCGGCGACCCCAATTCAGGATACCTCAACATCCCCAATAAGAAAAAGTTTCTGGAACTGCCTGAGGAGCAAAAAGTACGGATACTGCGTCGTCTGAACCGCATGCTCGGATACGTGAATACGTTTGTGCTGTTAACCTTCATTTCAATTCTGCTGATGATGTGGAGCGCCGCCGCTTATCCCGGCTCAGCATTTGAACAAATCTGCCAGCTGTTTTTCTATTTTTCGATCATTCTCGTTCTGGCATTCCCGTTAGTAGATATGATTTTCATCAGCCGCTACATCTCACAGAAATACCGCGAACACGAGCAGATGGGAAAAAGCGATAGCTAAAATTTGTGAATATCCTGTAGGGACAGGGCATGCCCTGTCCCTACAGGATTGAAAATAAATGGTATATACTAATTGTGATCCTTGTGATTTTTTTGGGGAATTGATAGATAATCGAAATTAGATAATCACCCCAAATATACACCCTACTCCGCCTCCGCTCTGATCATCCACTCCTGATTCCATTCATCGTAATTCACGTGCAGGATATTCGGTGCGCAGCAGGCCTGGCAATCCTCAACATACTCCTGCGAGGTTCCCTGTGAGGGGTCAACAAACGTATGATTTACCGCGATGCAGTTTGCGCACTCAAACGAGACGGAATAAGTCTGGCCGCTTTCGCTGATGTGATCTTCAGAATTCATCAAGTTTTATGAAGCGATTTGTGGAAAAAATTCATTTCTTTATCTGCAATACTTAACGAATCAAATCGGCTTTGAATTCCTATAAACGAAACAGAATCATTTTTGCGGTCATTTTTGTGATCATCGCCCTGGCAACGAACTGGCCGGTTTACCAGTGGATGTCTGGCGCCGAGCCTTTAATTTTCGGGCTGCCGCTTTCGTTTGCCTGGCTTATTTTGTGGGTGATTATCGGCTTTTTCACCCTCCTGTGGCTCTATATTTCGGATAACCGCGAGCCCGAACATCCGGAGGATCTCTGATGGAAACCACGACCGTAATTCTGATTGTCGTTTCGGTTTATCTGCTGATCTCCCTGATGACGGGAATTATTCCCTATCTCAGAATTTCGAAAAGCGTGACGGGCTTCGTGGTCGGCGACCGCAATATGAACGCTTTTATCATGTATTTTGTGATCGGGGCGTCTATTTTTTCCGCATTCGCATTTCTTGGCGGACCCGGCTGGGCGTACTCACGCGGAGCAGCCGCATTTTATCTTATCGGATACGGAATTCTGGGGATTGTGCCGATGTATTTCCTGGGACCGAGAACGTGGCGGCTTGGAAAACGCTACGGCTACGTAACGCAGGCCGAACTTCTGGCGGATCGCTTCGACAGTCGCTTCCTTTCAATTATTCTCGGTTTCCTGAGCGTGATCGTGCTAATCCCATACCTCACGCTGCAAATGAAAGGAGCGGGCTATGTGCTGGATGTAATCAGTGAGGGTATGATACCGGAGTGGGTCGGCGCGGGAGTTACGTATATCATCGTTCTGATCTATGTGCTTTACAGCGGCGTGATGGGCGTCGGCTGGTCAAATGCGTTTCAGGGCATGATTATGATGGTGCTCGCATGGGTGCTCGGCCTGTATCTGCCAAATGCGCTTTATGGCGGCGTGGGAAATATGTTCTCTGAAATTATGTCTGCCGGTCACGAGGCGATGCTTACCGCACCCGGACTCACCGCGGCCGGTGATCCGTGGAGTTGGTGGGGATATGGCTCGGCAGTGTTTGTTTCTGCCGTAGGTTTTTCGGTATGGCCGCACTTTTTTATGCGGAGTTTCGCCGCCCGAAGCGAACGCTCGCTCAGGCTCAGTATCGTAATGTACCCTACGTTTATGATGTTCCTGATCCCGATTTTGCTCATTGGTTTTGCGGCGATCATTTACTTCCCGGGCGTGGAACAGGCGGACAGCATCCTTCCCTATGTGCTGATGCGGCTCGAACTTCCGGCCATTGTGATTGGTCTGTTCTGCGCGGGCACGCTCGCCGCCTCGATGTCATCCGGCGATGCCATTCTTCATTCTGCGGCCTCCGTGGGGATTCGCGACAGTATAAGTAAACTTGTGCGTAATCCTCTCACAGATCGTCAGGAGCACATTCTGATGCGCATCTCTGTGGTACTGATCGGATTTATCGCCTACCTGTTTGCCGTTGTGCTGGATGTCTCACTGGTTGCGCTCCTGCTGGGATCATACGGCGGCGTGGCGCAGATCTTCCCGATTGTATTCGCTGCATTTTACTGGAAACGGGCCACAAAAGCAGGTGCACTTGCAGGATTATTCGGCGGACTCGCCGTCAATATGATCTTTCTGATCTTCCCCGAAATGGCACCATTTCCGATGCACGAGGGCGTTTACGGGCTCGCAGCAAATGTGATACTGCTTGTAAGTGTTAGTCTCCTCACCAAACCCGATGCGCCGGAACGTGTGAAAAAGTTTACGGATTCAGGGAGAATTCCTGAGTAAAAATCCACCTAAGTTGGGGAAAAGTACATTCTATTTAGGGTTAACTGTTTTTATCAAAAAAATAGAAATCCGGCCTATGGATAAAATGGCGTTAAGAACCGTAGCGAAGTGAAGCGTTAAGAATAAAATCATACCGCTGACTAACCTTAGAAATGGCTACAATAGTCGCGGAGCATTGATTTTATTTAGTGCAACGCAGAGGAGGTTTAGCCATTTTATCCCAGCCGGCGGCTTTTGGGTTACCTTTTGTCCGCACAAAAGGTAACGGAGGCTGGATCAGATGGTCGTTGAAACCAATTATGAGGGTTCAATTAAAATCAGGGGATTCGGGTAGCCTGCCATGCTACGGCTCGCCACTGTCCATCCTGAAGCTGGAAGGTTCCGGTATTGAAAAACTCTTCGCGGGAATCCGGGTCGTTTACGGGCACTGATACCAGCCTGAAAGCCACAACGGCCATCTCGCCATATTGATTGATCTGCACATCTTCGGCGTGGTAATTGTATTCGGGCTCCTCATTCGGATCGGCATTCTCAAGGCTCTCCATGATATCAGCCTTGGCAACGCGACGGCCGGTTGAGCCGGTATAGATCAGGTCCTCAGACCAGAACAGATTATGCATGTCGTAATCGTTAACGGAGGCTCCGGCCAGAAAATCATCCAGGAGTTCAGTTAATACGGCTTCCTGATCGGTGAGCGTGTCAAGCTGATCATCGCAGGAGATGGTGATAAATGCAGTGATTAAAAGCGAGAGAAAGAAAACAGAATATTTCATGTGTGATAAAAATGGAAGATTGCTGATTTGCAGATTAAACGTGGCGGCACTCATAAATTTCAAACCGCTCGTTTTCGTTCAGAACGTTTACGGATTTGAAGAGTTTAACCAGATGCGTACGATAATTCAAATGACGGTTTGCCACGCAAAGAAAACGGCCAGACTCCGAAAGTGTTTCCGCAGCTTCCTTAAACAGATGAACGGCCACATCCGTTGTGTTCACATGCTCGATGTGAAACGGTGGATTGGTGATGATCAGATCGAAGTAGTTTTTTTCGAATGTGGAAATCGTATCCGAATAATGAACGGTTATGTTTTCAAAACCAAGATTAGCGCGGGCGGATTCAACAGCAGGGAGAAAGTCATCCACCGCATGAATTTCGGCGTCTGGTTTAAGATGATGCGCAAATCGTGAAATGATTCCGTTACCGCAGCCTACATCCAGAATTTTCTGCTCGGATTCGGTGATCTTCAGATTCTGAAGCAGAAATTGAGTGGCGATATCCGGTTTTCCGGCTGAGAATACGCCGGGCTTGTGAGCCAGCTCAACGCTGGTTCCATCAGGAAGCGCAAGTTCAGTGGTGTAAATTTCCGGCTTCTCCGCAGAACCCTTTGCGTTTTTCAGAATCAGCAGCCGTGCCTTTTTCATCGCTCTGGTTTGTTCAGCTGATTCAAAATAGTGATCAGCATGCTCCAGCATTGTTTTGGAAAAGTGGCGCGTCATAAATCCGCATAAAACCTGCGAATTCTCGTGGCATGATTTGGCGCCCACCGACAAATACGTCTTAAACAGATCAAGAGATTTTGGCACTCTGATCAGAATAATATCCGCCTTTTCTTCTGGAATTTCGCCCAGCGGGATGTTTTTGATCAGCACAGGGGAGATATTGTTGTTTTCCAGATTCTTCGAAATCCCCTTCTCCTGACTTTTTCTCGAAACCACCGTTTCCGGCTTAAATTCAGCCAGCACCGTGGTGTGAAATCCGAACCGGTCATTGATAATGAGAATACGTTTCTTTGAAGGCTCCTCCGACAACACCTTCGAGATCATCATTTCATCGGCAGCGCTCCAGGGTAAAAGCGTTTTATTGGTGGTAGGGGGATATCGTTTGATATCAAAAGTTTTATACTGAAATATAAATTTCATGGAAGGAGTTTAGCAAAAAAGGTGATTCGGTTCACAAAAATCCCGAGCCGGGAGTGAACCATATTAACAGGAGGGCAAAAAAACGTCGTCAGGCGGTCTCAGTCGAAGTAATCAGATCAATAATTTCAATAATTTTGAGAATTTCGGCATCAACTTTATTAACCAGGTTCTGCAGCTCAGACTCTTCACCTTCGAAGTTTTGAAGATCGAGTGCGTAAACGGCCAGTACATCAAGCCCCATCGTCAGGGAAGTGCCCTTAATCTTGTGCCCCGTTTTTTTCATCAGATCGACATTGTTGTCGGCATTCGCTTTTTTCAGCGTTTCGAGCGATTCGCTTAGGCTCTCTTTGGTAAGCAACAGCAGATCATACAGGTAGGCATCATCGCGCCCCACCATTTTAACAACCTTATCAAGGCTGATATGTCTTGGTATGTCGTTTTTTTTGCCATCCCCGAGTTCATTTTGCACTTCGGAGAGGTAACGATACCATCTGAAACTAACCGGAGGATATTTTTTGTCTGACATATTTATTAATTATTTGATCACTCTAAATATACTGTTTTTGTAAGAGTGCGGAGTCCGGCAAAGATTAAAATCTAGCTACTTTTCCAACCGAAACATTAAATTAATTTACAAAAAGGCTTAATAAATTAAAAAACCTAAATATTGTCATTTCGACAACATTCAGGTCTTAAATTTTTGATTCCTAAATCAGGCTTCAGCTTCTGCGGCTTCTTCCTGATTTTCGAGCCATCTTTCGGCATCCATTGCGGCCATGCAGCCGGTTCCGGCAGCCGTAACAGCCTGACGGTAAACCGAATCCTGGGCATCGCCGCAGGCAAAAATTCCTTCCACATTTGTTTTGGTGGATTTTCCTTCGGTAAGGATATAGCCGGTTTCATCCATATCAAGCACGCCTTTGAAAAGATCGGTATTCGGCTTATGCCCAATAGCCAGGAATACGCCGGTTACGTCTTCCATCGTGGTGATTTCGTTGGTTTTTACGTTTCGTACGTTCACACCTTTTACCACCTGCTCGCCGAGAACTTCGTCAATTACTGAATCCCACATGACTTTAATTTTCGGATTGTTCATCGCGCGTTTCTGCATGGTTTTGGATGCGCGGAATTCATCACGACGATGGATGATCGTAACTTTGCTGGCGTAGCGGGTAAGGAATGTAGCCTCTTCCATTGCGGTATCTCCGCCGCCAATTACAACTACGTGCTCGTTTCTGAAAAACGCGCCGTCGCAGGTTGCGCAGGCCGTAACGCCCCGGCCGCGAAGCCGCTGCTCGCTGGGAATGCCCAGCCACTTGGCCGATGCTCCGGTAGAGACAATAATCGATTCAGCAAAAATGTCGGTTTCTTCATCAATCGAAATTTTAAAGGGACGCTCACCAAACTCAATATTGGTAACGGTTCCGTAGCGCGCATCCGCACCGAAACGGGTGGCCTGCTGACGGAAATCATCCATCATTTTTGGTCCCATAACGCCCTCAGGATATCCCGGGAAGTTTTCGACGTCGGTTGTGGTAGTAAGCTGTCCGCCGGGCTCGGGACCTTCCAGAACGAGAGGTTTCAGATCAGCGCGGGCGGCGTAAAGTGCGGCGGTAAGTCCGGCAGGTCCACTGCCTACGATTACGACCTTAAATGTTTTATTTGCAATATCTTCCATAATAATTTCAGATCAATTCAATAATTGGTGTATGTTTTGCCCTTAAGGTAAATAATTTTTACGGGTAATTGAACCGGCAACGCGGGCGTATTCAGTCCTGAAAAATCGCTGTCCGATTACGGCAATTCAGGATTACGGGAGGGGAGATCAAGCATGGTAAACGAGCGGATGAAATAGTCGGAAACCGGCGTATTCACCATCACTGAAACCAGCCCTTTTCGCAGCAGCGCCGAGTTGAAAGAGCGCCCAATCCGGGTATTAAATCCTGCGCGGCTGGCGGCTATATTGGCTTTAACCCGACGTTTTTTACTGTATTCCTCAATCGGTTCTTCGCTGTTTTTATTTATCGCATCAGGCAGTACCTCGGCAAGGTAATCGGCATCCATCCAGCCTAAATTCATTCCTTGTCCTCCAATGGGGCTGTTCACATGAGCCGCATCTCCCGCAAGTATAGCCCGTTTATGGAAAAAACTGTCCGCGATAAATCTTTTAATTCGAAATCCGCTGGTCATGGTGTTGGTTTCCGGATCAGGATAATTTCCCGTGCGCTCTTTTGCCACTTCGGCAATTTGCTGCGCGGCCGGTTTTTTAATCAGATGATCCGTTTTTACAACCCAGCGCCTGGTATTTATTCCGTGCGGAAACGACTCCACGAGCCCCTCTTTGCAAAGATGAACAGTGGCAAAATCACGCCGGCCGATATTATCTTCAAAATCGCCCATCATGTAATAATCCGGATACGTCGATCCCTCAAATCCGATGCCGGTAAGGGTTCGCGTAGTGCTGCCAATTCCATCACATCCAATAATGTAGGTGGCCTTTAGTCCGTGCTGAATTTTACCGGATTTATTCTGGAGCACCGCCCAGCAGTATTTCTCGAAATGGGTGAGTGTAGTCAGGTAAATTCCCCGAAGTACCTTGATGTTGTAATCATCGGCCAGTTTTTTTTCGAGAACGGCTTCGGTGTGATACTGGGGGACAGTAAGTATGTAGGGGTGAGCATGATCAACTTTGGTGAAATCAATCTGGCCCATTGGCTTGGATCCGATGTACGCCTCGCCGTGCGTAACCTTGTTTGCCTTTTCCATGAGGGTATCAAGCAGGCCCAACCGGTTGAAAATGGAGATCGAAGGGGGATGTATTCCGATTGATCTCGAATGCGTTGGCGTGGCGGATTTCTGATCTATAATAGTAAATGGAATGCCTTTTTCGGCAAGCATGATGGCAAGCATCAGGCCGGTTGATCCGGCGCCCACAATCAGAATCTTAATTTTTTCAGGTAAATCTATTCCCATTAAAAAGCGGGTAAGTATTAATCAAACTCTTTTACCATCAGAATTCTGAACGGCGCGAGTTTTTTGACAGTCCAATCAGTTGGAAGCA
>PXAI01000172.1 GCA_003567135.1 Balneolia bacterium
AGATTACGCTGCCGATCCATATTTCGGCTAAAGGATCACAAACTGAGCTTACCTACACGTTAACCCAGTTTGAAAACTTCCCAGATGACTGGGAGTTCCACCTTACCGATCTGGTAACCGGTGAAACCATGCAGATTACCGAAGGATTTGAATATACCTTCGAATTCGAAGCCGGTGAGCCCGACGATTCTGCGAAGCTGCAGCCTTCTGTTGGTGTAGTGCCCGCAGATAAGTCACCCGCACGTTTTTCACTGCGAGTCACACCGGGCGTTCTGACCTCCACCCCGGCCCACGGCGACCTTCCGCGTGAAATCGCCCTGAACCAGAACTATCCGAACCCGTTCAACCCGACAACGCAGATCAGCTACGATCTGCCGGAGAGCGCGGATGTTCGTCTGGAAGTGTACAACGTACAGGGTCAGCGCGTGGCCACGCTGTTCAACGGCACCCAAAACGCCGGCACGCACAGCGTCACCTTCGATGCCAGCCATCTGGCCAGCGGCGTGTACCTCTACCGCCTGCAGGCAGGAAATACGGTTATGACCCGGAAGATGATGCTCGTGAAGTAATTCAAAGTTCAAAATTTATAATTCAAAATGGCCGGTTCGCAGCAGATGTGGACCGGCCTTTTTTTGTGGCCGGCGTGGGATGTATGTTGAAGCGCTTCGCTGCTAAAGGTTGATGCGATGTAACGTTCTGAATTTAAGCTTCAACATTGACAGGAACCCATTCCCGTATCTCTTCGTCACTCTTCCCGATAGAAATAGTTCGGGGTTTTTATCTTGTTGGGCCAGTCGCGGTGAAATACTTCGGTGGCTGAGGCGGACATCGGGGGTACGATCCACGACCATTCGGAGGTGACGTCGCGGCCGGCTTTGCGTTCCTGTTCCACGAACCGCATAAACTGATGCGATGCCGTATGATGATCCACGATTGTGACGCCGGCTTCGCGATAGGAGTGCAATACCGCGGTATTCAGCTCCACCAGAGCGCGGTCTTTCCACAGGCTTGTTTTGGATTTGGTATCCAAATTCATGCGCCGCGCAATTTCGGGGAGCATATTGTACCGGTTTTCATCCCCCAGATTGCGCGACCCGATTTCAGTACCCATAAACCAGCCGTTAAACGGAGCCGCCGGATAGCTGATTCCGCCAATTTCAAGAACCATGTTTGAAATAACAGGAACGGCGTACCAGCGCAGTCCCAGCTCCGAGAACCAGGGGAGCTCCGGATGTGTGATCTTAACCTCCAGCACATCGTTTTTATCAATTGAAAACAGCTCCGGCTCCCGATTGGGAACCTTAATGACGACGGGCAGCACATCAAAAGCAGTCCCCTCACCTTTCCAGCCCAGTTCGGTGCAAAGGCGGGTCACCGTAACTTCTTCCGGATCACCGATTATACCTGCATCCGTTTCATACCCGGCATAGCGGATCAGCTTATTATTCAGGATGCGAATTTCATCGTAGCTTTCGGGGTGTTTCGGTTTGAAAACGCATATCGAAGACCGGATTTTGCCCCCATTTGTGGCATGACGAAGATACGACTGAAGAGCGGTGAATATGTCATCAGGCTCCGTCAGGTCCCGGTGATCAAACACATCCAGCGATTTCCAGAACAAGCGGCCGATACACCGGTTGCTGTTACGCCACGCCACCTTCGCTCCAAAGGCAAGCTCATTCGCCGTATGCGTATACGTTCCTGTAGCCGCCAGTTCCTGCCGGATTACAGAAAGCCGCACATCCACATGCGCCGGATTACCCGTTTCACGAGCCATCAAATGCACAAAGGCCGCCGCCTCATCATAAATTTTTTCCATATGTTTTATTCCGGAACTATCCATGCACCAAAATAGAGAGCAAGTGTGAATTTACAGAGAAGAAGGCATGGGGGGATTGCAGATCGGCGTTGTGAGATTAGTGATTTGAGATTTTTCCGGATTCTAAAATAATCGCTGGTCGCAGAACTTGCTCCGGATGGAGCAACACGTCTGTAGCGCAGCGGAAGACGTGTATTAACCGGCCCGAGCTCATACGGCGCCATCATTTCCCAAAGTTATCGACGGGCCGGGGGAAGAAGATTTGCGATTTGCGACGTGCGATTAGTGATCTGTGATTTTTTCCAATTTGGCTATTCGTTTAATTTCAAAATCCTATCAATTGGGCCGCGGCTTTAGCCCGGCCATAGGATGTGGAATTACACCAATGGGACGATTGTAGGGGCGAAAAATTTTTCGCCCTACCAATATTCGCCCCTACCATCACCAACATCAATAATCAATTGCAATCCCCGCAACCCTTCTTTTCTGATTGTAATATTATAATAATCCACATATATTTTTGTAAATGCTGAATGCTCATGCGTGATTATTTTCATGTACGGAGGGAAGTATTATGGTAAAAGGGAATCAGTTATTTAGCCCCATCCAGACACGGATTTTTCCCGTCCCGAAGACCGGTGTTCAAGCCTGTGGACATCAGCCGGCCCTGCATTCCGGAATCCTTTTCGATAATTATTAAAAAGGGAAGAGATATGAAATCATTAATACCATTAGTAACGATATGGGTTTCGCTTCTGCTGTGTACACAATTTGCTGCCGCGCAGATTCAAACCTACGACGCCCCGCAGGATCCGCATTACACTGCTGAGGCTGTATATGAGGTTGGTCCTGTGATGAATACCAACCGGCATAATCATCATGCTATAGTGTTGCCAGACGGAACCGTTGCGCTGATCGGCGGCAGAACAACGGGGTTCACCTCGCTGAATACGGCCGAAATTTTTGATCCGGAAACCCAAGAGTTTACCACGCATTCCATGAAATTTACGCACGATTTTACGACGGTCGTGAAGATGAATGACGGCCGTTATATGCTTGCGGGCGGTGCGAGTAATATGGGAGTGCCGAATTTTGCGCATACCGAAATATTTGATCCCGTGAGCCTTGAATTCACGGAAACCGGGAACATGGTTCTTTTCAGAGCCAGCGGCGGTGGAACCGCATTGCCCGATGGTCGCGTGGTGATTGCCAGCGCGTGGTGGACCCACAACAATGCGCACACCTATGGCGAGCTTTACGATCCTGAAACGGGTACGTTTTCGCAGATCGGGCCCTTCCACATCAGCCGCTCGCACGGTACGGTCATCACGACAGCCGACGGTAAAGCGATGTTGTTAGGTGGGCGCAGGCCTACCGGTAGCCGTGAGGTGCTTCCGGTTGAGCTGTACGATCCCGATACGGATGAAATTTCTATCGTGCAGGACTATCTGCTGGTGGAAGACGAAGCCTGGACGTTCAGCATCAACAACACGGTAACGGCCAGTCAGCAGCTTGCCAACGGAAATTACCTGTGGATTGCCGACAATCAGGTTGGTGAACTCACCAGCTATAAGCTGATTACGGCCGATGTGGAAACGATGGAAATCAGCGAAATGGAAACCACGCCTCCGCTGCCGGATTCAGATAGTTTCTGGTTCATCAATCAGCCGGTGATAGACCTTGAGCATAACCGCGCCTATCTGATTGCGCGCGTGCGGGATCTTACTGACTACTATGTAGCCGTTTTTACGGTAGATCTGGAAGAAGGCACCCTCACGGAGTCATCTAACTACCACGCACTGGAAGGATATGAACTGCGCAGCGCCCCGGCCGTGCTGCTGCCCGACGGACGCCTGTTCGTGAGCGGCGGATCGGTCAGCGATAACTTCAATGCCGTTAATAATACACTGTTTATCACCCCGCCGCAGCCGGTAGCCACCAGCGTGGAGGCACCGGATGAAGTTCCCGCAGCCATCATGCTGCACCAGAACTATCCGAACCCGTTCAACCCCGTAACGCAAATTACCTTCGGGCTGGATCACCACACAAACGTAAAGCTGGATGTCTACGACATAACCGGCCGTCACATCCGCACCCTGACCGATAACCCGTATCCCGCCGGAACGCACACCGTACCATTCGACGCCACAGCGCTCTCCAGCGGAATCTACATCTACCGCCTCAGCGCCGGACACACCATACTAACCCGAAAAATGATGCTCGTTAAGTAAATTCAAAGTTCAAAACTTGTCCATCCTTTGACGGACTTAAAATTCAAAATGGCCGGTTCGCAGCAGATGTGGACCGGCCTTTTATTTGTTTAAGGTTAACCGCAGATTAAACGGAGCGATACGCGGAGTTTCGCAGAGGAAGGAAGGGGGAAGAAGATATTTGCGATTTGCGACGTGCGATTAGTAATCTGAGATTTTTTCGGATACCAAAGATATTAGCCGATCACAGAACCGACCCCGGATGGGGTCGAATACGGGTAACCCCGGATGCAGAAGCCGCCGCCCTGGGCAAGGATTCAAAATCCGGGGCTTACGAAAGTCAGGAAAAAGGCCCGAGCTGATATGGTGCTGCCGACTACCATCGCGACGACGGGCCGGAGGAAGAAGATTTGCGATTAGCGACGTGTGATTAGCGATCTGTGATTTTTTCCAATTTGGCGATTCGTTTAAATTCAAAACCCCATCAATAGGGCCGCGGCTTAGAATTGAATATTGATTACGGTCTACTGAATATTGGGGGAAGAGATTTGCGATCTGAGACGGGCGATTAGTGATTATTTCCGGATATCAAAGATATTAGCCGATCACACAACCGACCCCGGATGGGGTCGAATACGGGTAACCCCGGATGCAGAAGCCGCAGCCCTGGGCAAGGCTTCAAAATCCGGGGCTTACGAAAGTCAGAAAAACGGCCCGAGCTGATATGGCGCCATCATTTCCCAAAGCCATCGACGGTCAGGGTTAAGACCCTGTTTTATGAAGTGCAATGATATTTCTGCATCGGAATATTTCTCCCTTTCTGTTCTAAACTTATCGAAAAGTAGATATCGAGAATTTTTCGCAACTAATGCCCATAATCTGCATATTCAATAGCTACATCTATCTAGCATTAATCAACTTTTGAAATCATGGAAGAATTATTGGAGCTGTTGAAACAGCCGTTCGATCAAGATACATGGTCAGATCAATCAAGAAAAGCTCTTGAGTCACTTTTTGGTTCAGACGGTGGACGATATGAGCTAAAGGCTAAAAGTGATATCAGCTTACGCACACCAAAATTTAATGCTGCTTCAAGCGGTGTTCCATTTTCAGCTATCATCCATGAATCGAATCCTGAAAGTGGCGGCTATGGAGGAATGAGCTTCGTAATCTTTCCAGTAAAGGATGGGAAACCTTTGATCTCTATGGTTGTTGGAACGCAGGGCTTGAGTCCGGACGAACACATCATTGGCAAACCTGGGCACTCAAGAAAGATGAACGCCATTTGTAAATGGTTGAACACGGAGAGTCAATCAAATAAACAGATAGCTTGGGCAAAAAGAGAGGCGGTAAGGACGGATATTCAAGTTCCTGATAATGTTAAAAATGAATACTCTGAATATTCGGAAATATTTAAAAAATACGGAGATGTAATCTATGGTTTTTGCGTAGCGGAAGATGACATTGTTGAAAAAGCACTAAAGGTATTTCTCGATTTTAACTTTCAAGAAAGGGGACATACCACCCTTTCAAAATTCCAAAAAGAATATGAGCGAAACAAAAGCGCCTATTTCAACTATTTGATGCCCACTACGAAATCGAATGAATTAACAGATCTTCTAAACGCCAGAAAGTTCGTGATACTTCAAGGTCCTCCAGGAACAGGAAAAACCAGATTAGCCAATGAGATTTTAGAAAAAGGATATAAGAACAATGGC
Organism: Balneolia bacterium; assembly: GCA_003567135.1. Taxonomy (GTDB): domain Bacteria; phylum Bacteroidota; class Rhodothermia; order Balneolales; family Cyclonatronaceae; genus PXAI01. The sequence continues at coordinate 5,748 of PXAI01000172.1, forward strand.
TTTGCGATTCAGTTTCACCCCAACACGACCTATGAAAACTTTATCGGCGGATTGTTTCCAAATACCGAAGAATCTGAGTTCGGATTAAAATTTCAGGTAAAAAGAGGTCACTTGCTTAAAGCCATAGCACAGGCTATAGAGACCAAGAAAAAAACGCTGTTAATAATAGATGAGATCAACAGAGCCGATTTATCCAAAGTTTTGGGAGAAGCTATTTATAGTTTAGAACCTCATGATACTCGATCCATTGAACTGCCGTATGACTTTTCTGATCCAATAAACAAAACTATGTCAATTCCTGAGAATCTACATATTCTCGGTACAATGAACACGGCTGACCGGAGTATTGCGATTTTTGATGTCGCCATTCGAAGAAGGTTTGCCTTTATAGATATGTGGCCTAATCCACAAGTAGTAGAAAAGATGGGCAATGCTGATACAAAAGCAGCCTTTGAGAAATTATTAGGTATTTTCATTGAATATGCCCCAACGGAATCATTTGCTCTAATACCAGGCCACTCTTATTTCATCGAGTACGAAAATGCCGATGCAGTTACTCAAATGAAAACGAACTTGATTCCATTGCTAAAGGAATATGTCAATCAGGGATATGTGACCAATTTTGCGGATGCGATTCACGCCTATATCCAGGAAATAGAGCAGCTATAATCTCCAACTGGCTTGATGATGAGTTCAAAAAAGAAAAACTGGGTACAATCTCTACAGCCGAGCAGGCTCAACGTGTTAGAGCTTAATGATTCTGAAGCTACCACTCTGCCCAGTACTTTTTTGTCGCAGCATGTGAATGCACGGAACCCAGATCCGGTAATTGCAAAACTGGTACATCAGTTTCTTAGGATCAATCGACCATATTTAAATAGACTTGACGCCCAGGCCAACTTAAGTTACAACGGAGATGCTGTAAATATAAGCGTGAAATCAAACACAAAAATTGGTGCAGTTCCCCTTTTTTCCCCAATTACGAATAAAAACGAGTACAGCTTAGTCATAAAGCCGAGATTTGGCTGGAATGGAGTTGGCCCGGTTTTGTCGCGCACCGGTTTTAGATATTTACCTGAAATACTGAAAATCCCTCAGCTTCGAATTTCTGAGGCACACATTCCGCCGTGGGTTTTATCCACGGTAGTTTTGTCGAGGATTGAAAATTTCATTAAAAAACTCGACAGGCGTTTTGAGATGATCACGGAAACGAATCCGATACCGAAAGGTACCGTCGATTGGGCTGATTATGCTGTAAATAAAGTGCCCAAGGCGAAGCTTCTCGCTTTCAAAAGCACGTATTCCGACTTAGTTGATAACAGGGTGGTAAAATCGTTTATCAAGGATACGTTGATGAGGCAAAAACAGAGCTTGCTCACTCAGCGCGATTTCGGCGTTTTTGTGCTTCAGTTGATTGATTACTGCGATTCGATGCTGCAACAATTGGTTGGTATTTCACCTGTTAAGCCATCGCCATTGCAACTGAATTCCTTACTGCATCAGACTATAGAAACCGATTTTTACGCGGAAGGTATTCAAGCCATACAATGGACCAGCGAAGAAAAGGGGCTTGCTGGATTAGGAGATCTGCATGGTCTGCCGTGGTCAATGAATATGGAGGTGTTGTTTGAATCGTACCTCGAATCTATTCTCTCCAAAATTTCAAATAAAATAGGTGGATCAATTAAGTCAGGCAGGTTAAGAGAGACCATTATTCCGATTGATTGGGATCCGCCAATTGTAGGGTCTCAAAGATCTCTAATACCAGATATCGTATTCTCTCGGGATGATGATATTTACATTTTTGATGCAAAATATAAAGATCACTGGGAGGATTTGAACATCAAAAGCTGGAATAATTTAGAGGATATAATCAGAGAAAGGCATCGAAGCGATTTATTGCAAATATTGGCGTATACAACTGGAGTAACGCAGAAAAATATTAACTGCTGTTTAGTTTACCCGTGCAAAAAGGATACTTGGCATTCACTTCTAAAACGTAAACGTCATATCCACAAAGCTCAAATAAGCCGCGGAAGCAAACGAATTAATGTTTTCCTGACTGCCATTCCTTTTGAGCTTAATGATGTAGAGATCGATGAGTTTCTGCCGATTTTTATGAACTGATCACTCTCAATAATCCCCCATCCCCGGTATCACATTCCTTATCCCACCACGGGGATTTTCTACATCGCCTTTATAGCGCGGAATTACGTGAATATGTGTGTGAAAAACTGTTTGGCCCGCGGCTTCATTCATGTTGAACCCGATGTTGAAACCGTCAGGATTAAATTTCTTTGTTAGGATGTCTTTCACACGATGAATCATAATCTGACAGGCCGTTTTTTCCCTGTCTGTCATTTCGAAATAGTTTGCTGACTTGCGCTTTGGGATTACCAAAGCGTGACCTTCCGTAACGGGGAATTTGTCGTAGATACTGTAGACGGTGGCTAACTCGGAAATCAATTCTGTCTGAGAGTCCGGATTTTCAAAAATTCCATCCTTCCCATTATCAATCTGCGTGAAGTGCCTGTATTCATAAATCTCACAAAAATCGTTTTTAAAAAAAGATCGGTAAGGCAGCTGCACATTGCATTGATAGGTTTGCACTTTATGGACATAATGCGTTCGGTAGCCATGCTTTTTTAAATCTCTGCGAACCGTGAAATACGCCTTCCCGGATGGTTTCAGTAATTCACTTACAGCCATCAGAACCTTAGCTTGTTCTTCAGGGAGTAAAACATTCAAAACATACTGACATAAAATGGTGTCGAACTTTTTGTCAGGATAATCTGGGAAGTAGTGCGGATCGTACTTCGCACAGGAGATATTCTTTGATTCCAAAAACTCCGCATCTTTTCCGAAGCCGCATCCAAAATCCAACACGTTTCCATTAATCGCTCCCATACCGTAAAGTTTACGAGTTGGATAGGAAACCTTGTCTCGTTCTTTGGCGGTAAGATGTGAGTTAGGGTTCGGTTTCATCACACGTTAAACTCCTGAAATCCTCTGGTTTTTATCAGATAGCTGCATTTATCCTGCAGTGATTCAAATGCCAACGACTCCCAATTTTGTTGGTTCAGCTTTTCCCTTGTAACAAGGCTAATACTAAGCTCTTTATCAAAAACGATCTGTTCAGTTTTTCTTATCAGCGTCCAATAGGAAATGATGCTATCCTTACGCTTATTGAGCAATTCAATCGAAGGGATTTTATCATCCTTCCTGCCATTAATTTTGGCTTTGGTTGGCAATAAGTTCCATAAATCGTTGTTTCTCCAAATTGAGAAGGGCAAAATGTGGTCAATGTTTAAGTCATCAGAAATCCTGCCGCCCGTCCATACGCATTCCAAGTTTCCGCTTTCGGCTTTTAGCTGCGAAAATATTTTTTGTGATAAAGTCGTATTCCGATGTTCAAGCGGAGATTCAAGTATAGTGCCCAAAACCTGATTCAGATCCAGACTCCTGTCTTTATTCATGGTGAATTTAGCCCAATGAATCAATATGGAATGCATGCCGGTCACAAAACTGCCCATCAATTCCATCACGTAGTAATAATCTTTGGGGATGGAAAACTCACCAAAATTTTCGATCAACGTGTTGGCGTCCAGCTGATCGGGTTGGATTAGATTTCCTTGAGGTTGAATCCAATTGAATATGCTGTACTCAGTCCCGTAAACTGATTTTCCGATATACCGCATGGGTTGATTGCGAATCGTATCTCTCATCGTTTTACACAAATCAAAAACGGAATCCTCTATCTCATTTGGCAAACTCCCTTTCATCAGTTCAGAATAGAAAACGGAAAGTCCGCCTTGCGTTGAGTAGAAGTTGGTAACTTTTTTGAAACGTTTTCTAAAGGATAGAGTGAAGGTATTAAGATTATCACCATTTCTCTGCGGCAGCTCCCTCTCAATAATTGGGTAGTAATATTCAACCCACTTTAGAATCAACAACCCCATCGGTAAAATAACACGCTCTTCATCAAACCTTTGATGCGGCGATCGCTCCTGAATTACCTCAATCGTGGC
>PXAI01000099.1 GCA_003567135.1 Balneolia bacterium
CAAGTAATCTTCTCGCATTGCGAGGGCTTCGAAGTAAGTAAGATGTTTCAACAAGAGATTCGTAATCTTCTAGGGAAATCATTACGACGGCATTATCCCGTCGCTTCCTGATAACGATAGGTTCATGATCAAGGCAAACTCTTGTGATTGTGTCGGCTAATGTTTCTCTTGCTTCGGTGTATGTGATTGCATTCATAATACGTACAATATGCTGTACAGAAGCGAGTTTGTCAATTTGTAATATTCAGAGCCAACGTGTGCCGAACCCGCTGGGGAAAGTTGTATTCAACTTTACCCAGTAGGGTTCAGGCGATTGTTGGGCAAATTCTTTAGGCAATCGCCGCTAATTGATAAGAAAACTCGTTCACGTTCGTTTGTTGTTTGGCGTGTTCGACTGTCATGCTAACAACATGTCCGTCCTTGTCGGTTTCGACAAGGACGTCTTCGTTGATATCAAAGGTCTCAACGACTGGCTGATCGCTGAACGTGAGTAGTAGCGTATCTGTATCTGTGAAGTACTTAGCTTTCATGATTTTACTCCTGAAACCTTCTATCAAAAAATGCGTTATGCACGGTTTCGCCATCTGCGAGTAATACAACTCGCAGTGCTCGATTGTCTGCCTCTGGTATTCGCTTCCATTTTCGTATTCGTCCATCAATCTGCACGAAGACGGCATCTGGTTCATGGATCGTTTCTTCGATCCAACGCATATCAATACACTGACGATCAGGACGTTCTCTCGTAGCATGAAAATATTGCGTTGTCTTCATGGAGATAATTTAGCGCAAGAGCAAGCGTCAAGTCTAGTACCTTCATTTTACATGCCCAACGTGTGCCTAACCCGCTGAGGGAAGTCGTATTCGACTTCCCTCAGTAGGGTTCAGGCGATTGGTTTTTTGATCCATTTCTCTGTATATGAGATTTCAATATTTACTGTAGATTCTGTTTCGGGGGTAAGGCTGTTTTTCACTGTGGTGCCAGTTGATGGCATACGGGTTATGAAAGATAGAGATTCTCCGTCCCACTCTACATCAGAGATGTCGAATTTCTCGTCGTCATCAGTGTCGATTGCTGATACCGCAAAATTTGAGTCATGTAGCAAGACCGTCACTTCAGTTGGTACCTCTGGATGATGCCAGACACCTGCAAGTAGCTTCGCTTTGTCTCGGTTCTTCATATTTCAAAACCAACGTGTGCATCCCCCGCCGAGGGAAGTTGTATTCAACTTCCCTCAGTAGGGTTCAGGCGATTGTTGGCTAAACTTTTTTTATCTATCCATTTATAGTATCGCGGGTCAACAAGCACATCCTGACATTCTGGACAAGTCTTTGGACGATCAGGGTAAAACTGATCACATTTAGTGCAAAGCCTAAAACCATCATCAGGTTGGGTCGAAGATTCTTTTGAGAATATTGTGATTAGATGCACGATTCCAAAAGCCACAACAAATAATAAAGCAAACCAATATCGGTTGTCCCAAATCTCGGCGCTAGAACGGATCAATTCATAATGCGCTATATATGGGTCGACATCACATGAATACAAAGAGATTCCGACCAGTGTGATGAAGCTCGAAATGAAAATTGTGGGCACTATATCGGTAAGGCTACGCTGCTTTCGCGCAGCGTTTTCCTCTGATATCTCTTGAGATGTTTTTTTTATCCACATAATGCTTAGCCAACGTGTGCCTAACCCGCCGTGAGAAGTCGTATTCAACTTCTCCCAATAGGGTTCAGGCGATTGTTCGACAATTGTTATAAATTGAGGACCAATCGGAGACCTTCATCGATTTGACGCATAGTATCTGCGTCGAGTGTCTTGATCCGCTCTTTCAGAAAGGATCGATCAATTGTAGTTACTTGAGATACATTGACTACAGATGGCTTTGGAAGCCCTGATGTTCGTGCGGCAATTCGGACATTTCCAGGCGCTGCGGCTAAATTCAAATTTGAGGTGATGGCTGCGCAGAGCACGGTTTTAATCGTACTACGTGTAAATACGTCAGATTGGATGATCAGCATGGGGCGGCGGTAGCCTGGCTCGGATCCGATCGGGGCAGGTAATGCTGCCCACCATATTTCTCCGCGCTGCATCACCAATCCTCTTTAGGTAGTGATGCAGCCTGTAGGCTGGCAACAACAGGATCGAGGGATGAATCCTCTGCCGCATATACTTCGTTTAGTTTTTGTGTCACGTCGTCTTTGCGGTGATGCTGAATGTATTCATCCACAGCAACGGTGAACAATGCGCTGCGTGTCATTTTGCGACATCGGGCAAATCGTTCTGCTCGTGAAAAGACATCATTTGGTATAGATATAGCTGTTTTCATACTTATAAGGTATAATTTAGGTTATACCGCGTCAAGCCTTTATTCTAGAGGTGTCGAACGTGTGCTTGAGCCGCTTGGGGGAGTTGTGTTCAACTTCCCCCAGTAGGGTTCAGGCGATTGTTGGCATCCCATTTGAATTGTTTCCAATCAGTCCCATTCCAGATCGTGAAGCCAGTCTTATCCCATTTGACAATGGGCCAGAGGTTACGGAGCCAATCCAGTGGCGGGAGGGCACCGTCTTCGGACTGCATCAGTCTCCATATTGGGTCTGAATCTGTCGGTATCGCAGTGACAGTGAGTTCTCGCATGGTCGTTCTGTCCCCTTTGCGAAACACCGGTAGTGTGAAGCTCGGTGCCTTGGTTTCTGCAAGACGCCGTGCGAAGGCGGATGGCGAGGTGACCGTGTGTACATCAAAGGGGCAGGTATGGCGCGTATCCCGCTGGAAGAAAGTAGCGGCGTCTGAGGAAGACCTGGCGGAAGCGTCTCCGGATACGATGAACTCTTCACCACGGTCAAAAAGGAGTGACCCGTTGGAGGAGACACCAACTACGCTGGGCATCCGGCGTCCGCCAAACATCACGATACGAGTCGGCGCTTGGCCGACTCGTTCCTGTAGATAGACCGTGGTGTCGTATGCGCGGGCGCGGCCGTGCTGTCGTCCGTCGTATTTCACCCATACCAAGAGGTTGCTGGTGACAACGTGCAGTTCGCACGTTGCAGGGGTCGGAATGAAGGAAAACGCTTCAGCATCTGACTTCGGGTCAAATAGCACCGTTGCCCGTTTTGGAGGGGGCGCGGCTAGGCAGACCCCCGCACACAGGACTGTGAATATGGTTGTGATCTTCTTCATTTCTCTGATGCCAACGTGTGCCTAACCCGCTGAAGGAAGTTGTATTCAACTTCCCCTAGTAGGGTGCAGGCGATTGTTGGGCAAACTCTCTTTCATATCAAGTTATCATGGCCATGGATTGTGGTAATATCCAGAATGTTTCGGGGGTGTGGTAACGCCGTCGATTAGTGATCCTTTTCGTTTTTTCGGTCGATACCGCCCTTTGGGTCTGTTGACTTTGCCGTCCGCTGTAATATCCTCGATCGCAGCGTGTATGCGTTGATGTAGTTCTTTTGTGTCTTTCTTCTTGTCAACAATGCCGCGAATGATCACGTAGGCAGGGAATACAAATATGCAGCCAATACATGTGATCAGCCCTATGATTGCAAATATGATGTCGCCCCAATCCATTTATTCTCCACTGCCCAACGTCGCAAATCTGCCTGAGCCGCGCTAGCTGCGATAGGCAGCATTTGTCTTGTTGGAATGCTTTATCTATCCTTGTGGGCTATTCCGTAGTCTCATAAAGATTTACAGATTCAATTGTTATTCGGGTAATATGGATCGCTCGGGATTGTCATCTTCATTCCCATTCTGTCGTTTCACTAATATCTCGACACGATGCAAGCCTCTATCTAACACTACATCGCGACCATCCCATCGTTTGCCAGAAATATATACGCCAGTGAATGGAAACCCTTGTAATACAAGCAATATGTCCTCATTACAATCGACGAGCACATTGATAATCCTATCTTCATGAGCAAGGGCCTCCGACATTGTCGCGTCATATATGTAGTCAGGGTCGTATAGCTCATACACTCCACGTACCCTCGAAAGCTCTCCACTCTCTCGGTCTACTGGATACGAGAGAGACAGTCCGCCATGCACGGTGTCAGATCCAAGAAAAGGTCCCCTTGTATGATCTACCCACTGTATTACAATGCGATTCATATTCTTATCTTCAAGCGAGTATAATACCAGCAATGATAGCAGAGGAATCAGGGCCAATATCAAACATTTCTTGATCACATATCACCTCAAATACAAAACGTTCCAATCAGACATCATTGATAAAACGATGCATCTGTTCTTAATGCAGGTTGCGTTTGGAATATGCGAAAGACATAATATCTATCATCTAATTCCAACGTGTGCCTAACCCGCCGAGGGAAGTTGTATTCAACTTCCCCTAGTAGGGTGCAGGCGATTGTTAAGTGAATTTTGATCTTCTGTATCCAGTGTAAGCTACTGCGATAGGTCCAAGCAGCAAGCATGCAAAGCCATAAGCCCAATGCTCGCCAAGTCTTGCTCCGATGAAAAGTAAACCAATGCCAGATAGGACAGCAATCAGCCCGTACCTTCGTTTGGTGCGCCTGAATTCGTTCATTCTGTTATTGAAGCTCTCTTCCGTCATAAACGATAAGCGAGTATCTGCATTTATCATATCGTCTTCACTTGGTATTGGCACGTCAACGGATCGCCCATTAATTTCGACAGTTTGAGTCGAAACGATGTTAGCGCGAGGGGGGCGCTGGTGCCTATACTGATGCACACTCACAGAGAAGACCATCCATACAATAGTCAACAGTATCGCATTACCTATTATCTTATAAATATCCATCACTTAGCGTGTGCCTAACCCGCTGGGGTAAGTTGTATTCAACTTCTCCCAGTAGGGTTCAGGCGATTGTTCGCTTTTTTCTCTGGTTTTCGTTTGATCGCGGGCACACTCCGTGCCCGTCAATTATGCATTGATTCAGAATCCAATCTGGTTTTGCTGGGTAGCCAAAATAAGTTTGTCTCATTATTTAGACTCTGCTCGGGTTAAAATCTTTGAAAATAGTTTCTCTTTCTGCGTAGTGCATCATTTTATGTCGATTGCGGATGCGGGAACGTCATTCGAATGACTTGGGAAATAGTAGTTGTTGATAGTCTCGGCGACCCCAGAACTTTGGTATGCTGTCGAACACCCAGTGACCCAAATTAGCACTGAGGTCCAGAGCAGGACAATGAGTCTCTTGATTCTAGAGTAAGCTTTTGTTGTCATTTATTATCACTAAGCGAACGTGTGCCTCACCCGCTCAGGGAAGTTGTATTCAACTTCCCTCAGTAGGGTTCAGGCGATTGTTGTGAGTCCCATTTTATCCAGCCTCTGTGTTTCACGAGGTGCATGTAGGGAATTCTATTATCACCATCAAATTTATAAACCTTGTCTTTGCGTCTGTCGTAATGCTTACCGCAGGACTGGCAGACTTTGTGAAACTCGTTCGTCCCAATGACTTCCACCTTGAATTCTTCGGAGCCACACGAACAAGGCGGCATAAACTCGTCCCCACAGTATGCCCATTTGCGATATCGCTCGTAGGCGAAGCTGAGACCAGGGATCAGGAGTACTCCCGCAATGAAGCCGGGGATGGCTAGCCATAGCCCCCCAATCGGCTTCAGCACACTTGCGATAAATCCGCCGATTGACAACATGATGATGAAGAAGATTAGCTCAATCAGTGTCATCTTTTACTCACAACGTGTGCCTAACCCGCTGAAGGAAGTTGTATTCAACTTCCTTCAGTAGGGTTCAGGCGATTGTTGGGTCATCCTAGTCTATTAATGTTATAATTACTGCTCCAGTGATCGCGATAAGTAAAATGGCTAAGAGTAAATACATTATAGCAAGTAGTGGCCATGATATCCAACGCGGTATATCCGATTTTGCAGGCTTGCCTGTAGCTCTTCTGTAGGTTAGAAGCCTCTGCGCTTCTTGATGCCACAAATCATATTCTGGATCCTCAAGAACGGCCTCTAGAAAATCATCTGGCTTGGCACGAAGATGAATGTTGGGATTGACATCATACATTTTCTTCACACCATAAAATAGGCTTCCGACAAAGGTGAAGCCGATGGTGACGACGCCCCACCACACAAGAGGGAAGTTCTCATAAAACTCCTGCTCTTCAAGCCCAAGGAAAAATCGGGCTATAGCCATTAAAATGAGCAAGGCCAAGCAAACACTATTAGTGGTGTGGGCTAACTTATGAAGCTTTAGATCCCTGTTTATCTTGTTCATTCTCGTTGACCCAACGTGTGCCTAACCCGCTGGGGGAAGTTGTATTCAACTTTACCCAGTAGGGCTCAGGCGATTGTTGGGAATTTATTGGTTTATGTTGAGTTGTTCAAATTCGTCTTTGGGTAACTGAAGTACATGTCCTCCAGCAAAAAGAACACAATACATTTTGTTCGCTCCAGTATGTTTGGGATTGGGACAATATGCCAGCACGGCGTCTCGATTATCATTTCTGGTGCGTCCGGGAATCAATTTGTATGTGGTCACATTATCGATATGGCTATTGTCATTTGGGGCTACACCTCTAGATGAGCAAGCAAGACGAGATCTAGTCTCTGATGATTCCCAATCAAAATCGTTCAGGTTTGTAGGGAATCGATCATCATTATGTTCCGCATAGGCCATCATTAAAGTCCCAATATACGAAAGGTTGCTTGTACATACTCGTTGATGGCGCGTGTGACAAAGACTCGATACAGTTGATATCGATAGCCACAAGAATGCTATGACAACAGAGACACCGATGAAAATCGTAACAATGGGAGATAGCAGACCAGAGATATGTCGTCTTTCCGGTTTTGATATTGTCATCACAGCCCATGCGGATCCAACGACCGAGCCTGCAACGCCTAAGAATAGGCTCCACATTGCCACTGAAGTAAGTCCAGTGATTATCTGAAATGGCAAGACAAAGCCAAGTGCGTACAATAATGGTCCTCCAAGAAGGAGCGCCAAGAGAATCAAAGGGAGTGATTTGGGAAAAGGTTTGCTCATTTAATTATTATCCCAACGTGTGCCTAACCCGCCGAGGGAAGTTGTATTCGACTTCCCTCAGTAGGGTTCAGGCGGTTGTTGGACTCTCATTCTTTTTCATATTCTTGTTGCTTCTCAATGCCAGCAAGCTCAATAAGAGTTCTGATATGATCATCGCCTTCTATGTGTTCTGTCGTAAAGCGTAATGACGATAATACGGTAATTAGGTAAGGCATAATGTCTCCCGTATCAACATCTCTTCTTCGCATGATAATTCCTACAGCGACAGTTCCTGCCTGGTTTTCAATTAAAGAAACTGCAATGTGCGAGTCTTCGCGGGCATTTCCAACACGAACCTGTCCTCTTGTATTCTGAGTTTCATAGGTATAGACACTATTCATCCCTCCGCCGACATTTGATCCTTTCAAAAGGAGCTTGGCTGCATTGAACTCAGCCGTGTTCTTGTCTTGTGCAAAAAGCCTCCAAAATGGATCGGGCGTTTGCTTTTCAAGTAGAATTTCGTAATCGAGGAATGTCATATCTTCTTCAAACCAATGATGCCGTAGATCATGGTTTGTCGGTAGCTTTTCCAATTGCTGCTTGAGTTCGTCGACAAATGGATCTTCTCTCGGGTCGAAAGGTTTTACAAAAGCAATGTGGATTGAGTCGGTCCAAACAACGACAGCAAGACCATTCGCCGTAGATTCCAGTATCAAAGTGTCGCTTTCGGGAAGAATAAATTCAGCATACCCAACGCTGGTTGTGGTGCCATCCATAATTGGTGCATTGTCTAAATCAAGTATTTCAGGAACAACTGACATGCGATGGCTAGAATCTGGGTGATGATTAAGTTTTCGATAGATGCGCCATCGAGAAAGGGCGTGCCATCCGACTAATGCGATTGCGATTATTAAAATCGTTATGATTGATTTCTTCATTCTATCAAAGTCCAACGTGTGCCTAACCCGCTGAGGGGAGTTGTATTCAACTTCCCTCAGTAGGGTTCGGGCGATTGTTGGAAATTCTCTCTTTGTTGTTGGTTGTGAATATCTTCATGTCTCCATCAGTTCCGGCAGCAGGTTTTTCCGCACTCTTGAGCGCCCCGCCAGATTCAATTGAAGAATGAGAATCTGTGATAGTCTGCACTTCTTCTCTACTGAAACGATAACTATTTAAGAATGACCTCATAGCTTTATTGAAATAGCCCGCATCAATCCCTCTTGCTTTAAATATTATCCCTTGTCTAATACTATCAGCCAGAGCCCATAGTGTGATATGTGCAGAAAGTTCATCGTGCCATGGTTCTTCCATTCTGATAATGCCTCTTATGAATCCTGTGTCGAACGTAAACACACCTCCAGAACCGCTATGGCTATGCCTCAATTTCAAACGAAGAACAGATATATGAAATTCAAATTCGTGACTACTCATTAACAAAATGTCCATTATGGGTTTAGGTTTTGCCGACAAAAGAAATAATTCAACGTCATAATCACTAAGTTGTTTTGTTGGTTTAGAAAGCCCCTGAGCACGCCTTATATTTGCCTGCAATTCTTCGTTCACCGAAATGGACTGGTGAGGCGGAAGTAATGCAATGGAAAGCGAATCTGAGAGAATGTGAGCGGTGTCCCCAGACTTTGACCACTCAATCGAAGCATCATAAGTTGGTGCCTTAAATGTTGCGTAACCAACATTAAAAGGTTTGCTTCTATTGATATTTACCGATGAAACATCTATTGGCACAGGTGAATGCTGAATTGTTTTCAGAAACTCTTCATTCAATAAAAGTTGATTCAAGTTCCTCCAGCGAATCACTGATCGACCCGCGAAATACAAACCACCTGCGATGAGAACCAAGCAGCCAACAACAATGATTGTGCGTTTTGTCATAAACGACATGCTTTCAGAGTGATACGGAATAAAATCAGGAGCAGGCCGTTGCTCATCTGCACCCTATATTTCATTTTCCAACGTGTGCCTAACCCGCTGAAGGAAGTTGTATTCAACTTCCTTCAGTAGGGTTCAGGCTGTTGTTCGCTTCAAAATCTGTCATGTTCGTCAGGCTCCCTGTCGGGCACTTGACTCAAAGCCGCTTCAAATTTTTCACGGCTGGACCGTCTTGCACGGGTGGCAAGATAGTCTTCTGTCTCCATCGCTGATATTTTCTCCGCTACCGCTGTAGCAACAAACTGATTAATGGATACGCGATCACGTTTAGAAAGCAATCGTGCTCGATCATGAATTGAATTGGGAAGTCTCAAGCTTATAGCGCTCATTTTAATTCTCCTATTTTATG
>PXAI01000262.1 GCA_003567135.1 Balneolia bacterium
AACGGCGGTTTTCTGGATATTTTTGTGATTCAGGATCCGAGATCCAGAGTGCGAAACCGTCCGCTGGAGCCTAACCTCTGGGCGCAGCGCAGGGCAACTGAAGCCGAAGAATCCCGGGTACCGGCATTAGGATTCGGGCGCGAATTTTTCGTAACGGAATTCCGTGAAGATGGTTTCCGAATGCTTTCCGAACTGACGGCAAGAGAGCTTGAGCGCGAAGTGGAGCAGCCCGAGCGCAGAAGGCCGGATCAGGTGATTGATTTCCGGAATTACCAGTTTGATGATGATATTGAGGAAGAGTTTGAAGAGCCGGAAGAGGAAGAAATTTTTGAACCGGAAAACACGCGTACTGATGACGGGCGATTCATCCCACGGAGATATCGTCTGTCATTCTCACCGGATTTCTCCTACACCGCCGCGCAGGTCGGAACCTATTACGGCGCCTTTACCTTCAGCCAGATTGCGGTCAGCGATGTGCTGGGCGATCACCGTCTGAGTTTTTCAACGAACCTTGTGTTTGATCTGAGGAACAGTAATTACGCGCTGCAATATGCCTATCTGAGAAACCGTACAAACTACATTGCCACACTCTACCACAACGCGTGGGCGTTCCAGACGTTTAGCGGGGAGATTGTACGCTATCGTCAGTTTGGTGGTACAGTTGGCGCTATTCATCCGCTGAATCGTTTTGAGCGGCTTGAAATGACGCTCGGCTACGTTACCCTCTCGCGTGACCTAAGCGCCGTATTTGCCGGTGCCGGATCTGTCAACGACCGGGAATATCTGATTATGCCGCAGGTAAACTACATCCGCGATGTGACCATCCCCGGATTCCTGAGTCCGCAAAAAGGTAGAAGATATGCCGTTGGCGTTTCCGGAAGCCCCGGATTTACGGAGGATTTTGCCGGATTCGTTACCGCCAGCGCTGATTTCAGGCAGTACGTGAGCCTTGCGCCCCGTTACACGCTCGCTTTCAGAGCTTCGGGCGCCGCCTCATTCGGGCGTGATTCCCAGCAGTTTCTGCTTGGCGGTATGCAAAACTGGATCAACTACCGCCAGGCACAGCGTCTGAGCGTGGAACAGCTATCCAGCCTCTTTTTCTCACTTCCTGCCATGCCGATGCGCGGCCACGCGTACAACGCCGGAATCGGTGACCGTTTTGCCCTTGGAAATGCCGAATTCAGATTTCCGCTGATAGCAGCGTTCATTCCCGGCCCGATCCCGCTCTTTCCGCTCTACAACGTACAAGGCGCGGCCTTTGTAGACGTCGGCGCAACCTGGGAAGGCGCAAGCCAGAACGATCTGCTCGTAGGAACCGGCTTCGGCCTCCGCACCATCGTATTCGGCCTCCCACTCCGCTACGACGCCGGCTGGCCCTGGGAAAGCGGTGAGGGTTTCGGTGATGTTATTCATTACTTTAGTATAGGGCTGGACTTTTAGGGTGAATTAAGGTTTCAAGGGTTAAGTAATTAATGAACTTTACCCTTCAGGGTTTGACAAAATTCCTTTATAAATTTAAAAAAAAGCTAAACTTGTTCAAGTCTCAAACCGAAGATCAATCCACCTCCCATGAAAATCACCATATTCGACACCCTGAAATTCGAACGCCCTTATCTTACTGAATATAATAAGCAGGGGTTCGAGCTGAATTTTCTTGAAACTGAACTCAATGAGAAAACGGCCGTACTCGCCGGGGGATCGGAAGTCGTTATCATTTTTGTGAATGATGATGCGTCGGCTCCGGTACTGCAGAAGCTGCATGATGTCGGGGTAAAACATCTGGCTTTAAGAATGGCCGGATTCAACAATGTTGATCTGAAAAAAGCAAAGGAGCTTGGCATCAGTGTAGCCAACGTGCCGGATTACTCGCCTTGGGCGGTTGCCGAACACACCGTGGCGCTGATGCTCGCGCTGAATCGCAAGCTGATCCGCGCCAATAACCGCGTCCGTGATCTTAATTTTTCGCTGAACGGGCTCATTGGGTTTGATATGCATGGCAAAACGGCCGGAATTCTGGGAACCGGGAAGATTGGCGCGATTGTAGCCCGAATTCTCTACGGCTTTGGCTGCAAAATTTTATGCTTCGACGTTAAAGAAAACGAGGAGCTGAAAGAGCAGTGTGATGTGGAATATGCCCCGCTTGAAGAGGTGCTGAGTCGCGCGGATATCATCTCGCTTCACACTCCGCTGAACGAGCACACAAAATACCTCATCAACGAAGAGACGATAGAGCTGATGAAAGACGGGGTGATGCTGATCAACACGTCACGCGGCGGGCTTGTGGATACGCAGAAAGTGATCAGCGGACTCAAGAGCGGGAAAATCGGCTACCTCGGGCTGGATGTGTACGAAGAGGAAGAAGGGCTGTTCTTTCACGATCACTCCGAAGATATATTGCAGGATGATATGATCGCACGTCTGCTTTCATTTCCGAACGTGCTGGTTACCAGTCATCAGGCATTTCTTACGGAAACCGCGCTCAGGAATATCGCGGAAACAACGTTTGAGAATATTGCTGCGTGGTCAGAGGGGAAAAAGGCGAAGCAGCAAATTGAGATTGGAGATTAGTTGTGATAATCTGATTGTTACGGCAGGCTATGATGTAGAGACGCCATGCATGGCGTCTCTACATCATAGCCTGCGACATCGAATAAGTCCTGTGATAATCTTGTCCTAATTCGCCCGTTCGGGATCAATCGTATCAAATACAACCCAGGCTCCCTGGAAATTTCTGCGGAGCTGCTGCAGATAATCGATTGCCTGGCGCCGGCTTCTGAAATCGCCGACTCTCACACGGTAGTAGGGCTGGCGGAATACAACGTACGCCTCGGGAATCTGCGTGAAGTCGGTATCTTCGTTGCTGAAAATCCAGTCATAATACGCCGCGCTGACCGAATCTGCCTCAGATTTGCTTTCTGTCGATATCAGCTGAATCCGGTAGCCGGTATTTGAGTTCACGGCTCTCATATCCTCATCAGTCAGCTGAAAAACATCCGGTATTTCGTTCTGAAACCTGGAATAGGGATCTGAAAAAGAAGACCTGAGGCGATCCATATTTAAACCGGCGAGGACTTCAGAGTAGGCCGGTGCCTCAACAACTTCCTCTTCCGGTTCTGGCTCTTCTTCTGCAATCTCTGCCGTGGGCGCACAGGCTCCGGCTATCAGAAGTGCAATCAGAAATATGGCGTATTTAATTCTCAAAACGCGGTATTGGTGGCGTAGGTTGGGTAATAGTAAATAAACGAATGCCGGCCCGAATGCGTATTCAGGCCGGCATTCAATGTCAAAATAAGGAATTCTGATCAGATTCCGACAGGATGCCAGGTTGTTTTTGTTTCCTGAAGATCGGCAATGGCGTAAGGATTGTCTACCTCATCGCTGTACCAGTCTTTGTACCAGACATGATAAACGCGCTTCAGATTACCCGTTGCGTTTTCCTGAATCTGATGCAGCATACTCTCATCTTCACGGGCATAAACTACGGCGTTTACATCCATGTGCGTGGAGAAATGCTCGGCCAGATCTTCGGTTTTTCCGGTCAGAATGTTGATTACGCCGCCCGGAACATCCGAGGAGTGAAGAATTTCGCTGAACGTAAGCGCGGATAAAGGCGCTCCGGTTGAGGCCAGCGCGATAACGGTATTTCCACCGACAATGGCGGGAAGGATGGAGGATACCAGCCCGAGAAGCGACGGTTTTTCAGGTGCCATCACTACAACCACGCCCATCGGTTCGGGTAGTGAAAAGTTGAAGTGCGACGACTGAACCGGATTCACGGTGCTGAACAGCTGCGTGTACTTATCGGTCCATCCTGCAAAATAAACCACGCGGTCGATGGTGGCCAGGGTTTCCTTTTCCGCCTGCTTTTTAGTGAGCCCTTCGCGAACCAGTTCTGCGATGAACTGATCTTTCCGGCCTTCCATCATCTCGGCGATACGGTACAGGATTTGTCCGCGGTTGTACGCCGACCTGCCGGCCCATTTTTCCTGAGCACCGCGCGCTTTGGTTACCGCATCCCGGAAATCTTTGCGCGTCGCCAGGCAGATATTTGCCGTAAGCTTGCCGCCTTTTCCGGTCAGTGGATAGTAATGGCCGGATTCAGAGCGGATAAACGCCCCGCCGACATACATTTTATACGTTTTTTGGATATCGAGTCTGTCTGCCATAATCAATTAAAATTTCAGGTAAGCTGAGAGTCCGTGGAGACCTCCTTCACGGCCGATACCACTTTCCTTGTAACCGCCAAACGGTGAGGTCGGATCAAATTTGTTGTACGTGTTCGCCCAGACAACACCGGCTCTGAGCTGGCTTGTAAGGTTGAATATCTTTGAACCTTTGTCGGTCCAGACACCACCGGATAAACCATACGGCGTGTTATTCGCTTTTTCAATCACCTCAGCCGGTGTTCTGAAGGTCTGAATCGTAAGAACGGGTCCGAAGATTTCTTCCTGTACGATACGGTGCGATTGGGATACGTTGCCAATCAGCGTCGGGGCAACCCAGTATCCTTTATCCGGAATCGGGCAGGAACTCTGGTAAATTTCGCCGCCTTCATTGAGGCCCAGCTCCAGATAGTTGTTGATGGTCTGAAGCTGCTTTTGGGAGTTGATGGCACCAATGTCGGTATTCTTATCCAGCGGATCACCCACGATGAGTGATTCCATCCGGTCGATCAGCTTGTCACGAACGGTATCCGCGACGCCTTCCTGAACGAAAAGCCTTGATCCGGCGCAGCAAACGTGGCCCTGATTGAAGAAAATTCCGTTTACAATTCCTTCCACAGCCTGGTCGAGGGGCGCATCATCCATAACGATATTCGCCGCTTTTCCGCCGAGTTCCAGCGTGAGCTTTTTATTTGTTCCGGCTACGGATTTGTGGATCATCTTGCCCACTTTTGTGGAACCGGTGAAAGCCACTTTGTCGATATCGGGATGTGAAACAATTTCTGATCCGGTTGCGCCTGCTCCGGTAACAAAGTTTACGACGCCCGGCGGAAGATCCGCTTCCTGAATGATTTCAGCCAGTTTAAGGCAGGTGAGCGGAGTTGTTTCGGCCGGCTTCAGCACAACCGTGTTTCCGGCAGCAAGCGCAGGGGCGATTTTCCACGCGGCCATCATAAGAGGGAAATTCCACGGGATAATCTGACCGGCTACGCCAACCGGCTTCGGGTTTCGGTTCGGAAACGCATATTCGAGTTTATCGGCCCATCCCGCATAGTAGAAAAAGTAAGCGGCAGAGAGCGGTACGTCAACATCGCGTGATTCGCGGATTGGTTTTCCGCCATCCAGACTTTCAATGATGGCAAATTCGCGGGCGCGCTCCTGAATCATCCGCGCGATGCGGTAGATGTAGCGTGCGCGGTCGCGGCCGGAGAGTTTCGACCAGTATTTGTTGTAGCCGTTTCGTGCGGCTTTTACGGCGGCGTCAACATCGGCAGCGCTGCCATCTGCGACATCCGCCAGTTTTTCCTCCGTGGCCGGATTCAGTGTGGCGAAGTATTTGCCTTCTTCCGGTTCGGTAAATTTGCCGTTGATGAAGTGCTGATAAGTCTCTTTGAGCTTAACATTAGAAGCACTTTCCGGCGCGGGATCATAATTCCAGCCTCCGGTAAAATTGAGGCGGTTTGGTCGTTTAAGTTCAGTTTCTTTTAACATAAGATCAGTCTTTGGAGAAGTAGTCCAGGGATTGGTATGCGCCGGTTTGCTGCTTTACGATTTGCATAAGCAGGTCATTGGCCAGCGAGCTTGCACCGAAGCGGAACAGGTCAGGGTCGAGCCAGTCGATGCCCAGCGTTTCCTTAACCATAACGAGATAGCGGATAGCCAGCTTGGCATCACGAATCCCGCCGGCCGGCTTCATGCCGATTTTCTTACCGGTTTTGTAGTAAAAATCACGAATGGCTTCGAGCATCACCAGGGTGACAGGCTGCGTGGCGGCAGGCGAGATCTTTCCGGTGGATGTCTTGATAAAATCAGCTCCGGCGTACATGGAGATATCCGAGGCACGACGAACATTATCAAGCGTTTGAAGCTCGCCGGTTTCCAGAATCACTTTGAGGTGAGCGGATCCGCAGGCTTCCTTGACGGCAGCGACTTCATCATAAATGTAGCCGTAATTGCCTTTCAGAAACTCACCGCGGGAGATCACCATGTCGATTTCATCGGCGCCTTCATCCACGCAGTAGCGAACTTCGTCGAGTTTGGCCTTCATCGGTGCCCATCCGCTCGGAAAAGCTGTGGCTACACTCGCCACGTTGATTCCGCTGCCGGACAGCGTTTCCTTTGCAAGGCGCACAAAAGAAGGATACACGCAAACGGCGGCTACTTTAGGGATGTCCTCCAGCTTTTCATGCGGATGCATCGCTTTATAACACAGCTGACGAACTTTCCCGGGGGAGTCCATTCCCTCGAGGGTCGTCAGGTCAACCATGCTGAGCGCCAGCTTGAGCGCGTACATTTTTGAGTCCTTTTTTATACTGCGCGTATTAAACCGGGCGACGCGCTCCTCCACACCCACCTGATCGACTCTCGGGCTGAGCGTCTTGAAATCAGGAATTTCATTAAGAGTTTGAGTCATATCGATTAAGCTAACGCTTGATTACAGAATTTAGCGGCGATGTTTACGCCCTGAAGTTATTTGTAACGTTTGCCTGAAAATACTAAAAAAATTGGCTATCGCATATTGCAGGTTTTGTTGATCTGATTATCATTCAATAAAAATATTGAATATATTGAAAAAAGTCCGTACATTTTATCCTGAAAGAAAAAGCGAATGACGGCTATATCAAATATATGCCTGAATAACTAATCAGTAATATAATTATGCAAGCAAAAATACGATTGATTTTACTACTGCTGACAGCCGGAATTCTGGCGCCGGCTGCCGTGGTGGCTCAGCAGGATTCATTATTCATTTCAATTGATGAAGCGCTGGAAATGGCATCTGCCGGTAATTTTGAAGTTAAGCAGAGCAGCCAGCAATATGAAGCAGCCCGGCAGAGATACCGGCAGACCTATGCGGTGTATCTGCCGCAGGTTTCCGTTGAGTATAACGCGATATCAACCGATAATCCCCTGAACGTATTCGGATTCAGACTTATGCAGAAGAGCGTGACCCAGGCCGATTTCGATCCTGCAAACCTGAATGATCCGGGTTCATTTGAAAATTACAGCACACGCTTCGAGATCAGGCAGCCGCTGTTTAATCCGGATATGATGATTCGCAGAACCGCGGCGGGGCGTCAGGTTGATGCTTTCCGGGAGAATGAAAGGGGCAAGGCCGAAGCCACACGGTTTCAGGTAAAGAAAGTGTATTTCCAGCTCGTGCTTATGCAGAATCAGGCCGGAGTTTTGGAAGAGGCGTACAACGCTGCAACCGAATACTACAGAATGGCGCAGAATATGCAGGCTGAAGGGATGCTGAGCCGGGAAGATATGCTCTCGGCGCGTGTGCATCAGCTTGAGGTTGAGAACAAACTTACGGAGACGAAGCACGGAGTAGAAGAGGTGCGACAGCAGCTGGCATTGCTGCTCGGACTCTCCGGCGATACTCACATCATCCCTGCGGATAATCTTGTAGCGCGAAATCTAGCAGGCGCTGAAGAGATAGCAGGACTTGAAGTGAATAACAGTTTTATTCGGTCGGCAAGATTGCAGAAAGAAGCGGCTGAAAGAATGGCTAATGCTGAGCGGTTCACTTTTGTGCCGTCAGTAAACCTGTTTGGCGCGTATGAGCTCAATGATAAAGATGTGTTTGGTTTCGGATCGGGATCATATATGGTGGGCCTGAACGTCCGCTGGAATCTTTTTTCGGGGCTGAGCAATGTCGGAAAAGCAGGAGAGGCCAGAGCCGCAGCCAGAGAGGCCGGGTACATGATGCAGCATTTTGAGTATGAGCAGGAAAATAAAGTTCGCCAGGCACTGCGGGATAAAAAACTGGCCGAAAATCTGCTCGAGCTGGGCAGAGAAGCGATCACTCAGGCAGAGGAGGATGTGCGCATCAGAGCCAACCGGTTTAAGGAAGGACTCGAGCGAACCACAGATTTGCTGATGGCCGAAACAAGGCTTTCCGAGGCGCGGCTAAAAAAGATGCAGGCGGTTTACCACTACAATATCAGCATCGCTGCGCTTGAAATGTTACTCGAAACCGATCTCTGATCCCTAAAGAATTTAAACAGAACAAGAATGATGAAAAATTTATTACAACCCATGAAAAAATCAGTTTTAGCAGTTATTGTAGCGGGGGTGGCATTTGCCGGAATTTCGTGCAGTTCTGATATGTCCGAACCGGATTCAGAACCCGTATCAGGCGTGGAAATTCGTACAGCAGAAGCCATACAAGCCGGTGTTTCGCACAGTTTCCCCGGGAAAATTGAAAGCGTGAACCGAGCCGGCCTGAGCACTATCGTGATGGGCACGATCACCATGCTGGATGTGACAGAAGGCGATGCTGTTACAGAAGGAGATCTGCTGGTTCGCATAGACGACAATCAGATCAGAGCCCAGCGGATGCAGCTGCAGGCAAATATGATGCAGGCGGAAGCGCATCTTAAAAATGTCAGCAACAACTTTGAGCGGATCAGCAATCTCTATCAAAAAGAGAGCGCAACATCCCGCGAGCTGGATGAAATTACTGCAGCGTATCAGGCGGCTCAGGCCAACGTAAAGGCGCTCCAAGCCGGCTTCGACGAGATTGACGAAATGTTTCGATACACAGAAATCCGCGCACCGTTTGACGGCGTGGTTAGCAGCAAGTTTTTCAACCGGGGAGATTTGGCCGCGCCGGGACATCCCATACTTACCATTTCTGATCCATCATCTCTGAAAATTACCTCCAACGTGCCCGAAGCCTTAATTGGAAACGTGCACAAGGGGATGACCATCACGTACAGCATTCCATCAGCAGGAGTAACCGACCGCGAGGCAACGCTTACCAGCGTGAACAGTTCAGGGGATATGATGAGCAATCAGTTCAGCATTGAGGCGCTCCTGGACAGCGGTGAGGATTTAAACGGACTGAAGCCGGGCATGTACGTAAACGTAAAGGCCGAGCTGGACGAAACCGCGTCCGTTCGTGTTCCTGAAAGCGCTCTGATTCACAGAGGACAGCTAACCGGCGTTTTTGCTTTATCGGATGAAAACAGAGCCGTTTTGCGGTGGATCAGAACCGGACATGCCGGAGCAGAGGGCGTTGAGGTCATTTCAGGGCTGGCTCC
>PXAI01000051.1 GCA_003567135.1 Balneolia bacterium
AGACCCGGAGCATCTTGGTTGCAGCCATGACCCCAGTATACGGAACCGTAGACGTCCGTCCAGTGGGTCGATGCAGTTGTGCGCGATGGCTGCCGCTGGCGCGACCGCACATCGTCACGGCTTCCGCGTGCCAGACCATGGGCGATGTGCGTGACGGGGAGCTGGGCATGGCGACGGTCCACGCGGCGCGGGTCACGGCAGCTCCACGGGCACCGGCGCGGATCGGGCCAAGCGCCCGTTGAGGGTCAGCAACGTCGCGCCGAGCGTCTCGGCGCACGCGACGTAGAGCCCATCGCGCAGAGCGATGTTCTCCCTGAGCTCCCATACCCGCTGGGGCAGCGGCGCGACCGGAAGACGCTCAACAGGAAGCCGGACCAGACAGTCAAGCGCCCGAGTGACCCCGGCAGCTTCTGCATCGCCGGCCCGGACCAGCCGCCCCAGCGCGGACAGAACCTCCGCATCGAGGTGGGCGGGCGCCGCGAGCGTGGCCCCACGCATCCTGGCTGCGACCGCATCGCCACGCTGCGATCGGCGCAGCACCTCGACCACGACCGATGCGTCAACCACGAGCAGCTGCGCGCTCACGCGACGTCGCTGTCCCGTCGGCCTTCCTCGACCAAGGTGACGCTGTCCGGGCCCTCGCCCGGAAGTGGCGGGTCTGCCCGCACCTCGTCGAGCCACTCCTCAAGGGTCGGGAGGGCAGCGTGGCGGTGCAGCACCTCGACCACGTAGGCACGCAGGCTCATCCCGGCAGCGTCCGCGCGCCGGACCAGCTCCCGATGCGTGGGTTCGTCCAGATCTCGGATGTGCATGTTCACGGCCATGCCGAATGGTAGCACTTCGCTACCATCATCGTCGAGAGGCAGGATGCTCCAGCGGTTGTGTGCGACCAGGCCCGACGACCAAGCCCCCATCATCACTTCGGTTCGGGCGCGGCCCCGCGTGGGCCCGGTGCTCGTCGTCGCGCAGCTTCATCGCCTCGACCGCACGCGCCCCATCCATCGCGTCTCCCCCACCCGTCCGGGCAAGGGGAGCCGTCACCATGCTCGCAGCGATACCCACCGGCTCATCGTGCGCGTCGGAGAGCGCGTGGTTGGGCACGGTCGCGGTGGAGGTACTCGACCGTTCGGCGGATCTCGTCGCGGAGGAACTCGCTGGACCGTCGGCTACGACCGTCACCCGCGCGTTCTCCGAGGACGTCGGTCGGGTCGGTGATGTCCCACCGCAGGCGGTGGTGCTCGATCGTGGTGGCCATGCCTTCCCAGCGGTCCCGTGCCCACCCGCCTGCCGGCGGCGGGCCAAGCGCCTTCAGGAGGTAGGTCGGAGGTTCGGATCGGAAGCCGCGTGTCCGGGCGGTGGCCTCTTGGCGCAGGTGCGCATCAAGCTTGTCGCGGCGGTCGTACATCTCGCGCAGCTCACAGTTGTCGGGGAAGCCGACCATCGCTGCCCGTACCGAGGCGAGCCGATCCTCCACCGCTGCGAGGCGCGTCGTGGTGAGCTCGAGCTACGCCTCGAGTTCCTCGACGACCTTCCGCCGCCGACGGCGCGGCAAGCCGCTCACCGCCTGCTGCACCCGACCTTGCAACCGCTCGACCTCGGCGCTGAGCGACACCTGTTCCTGCTCGAACGGGTCGCGGTAGCGCAGCAACTCGAGCCGACGGGCGTCTCGGCGCGCGTGCGATGCAGGCGGCTGGTCAGACTCGCCACCTCGTCGTTGTCGAGGTGGACGTGGTGATGCAACGCGCCGGAGTCGTCAGGAGCCGGACCGTGGTAGAGCCCTCAACGTCGACGGGAAGGACGACAATCCGTCACCGATGAGTTCTTCTCGATCCATCTCTCGCAGGCTCCCGTCCGGCTCCGGCGCTCGCGGGACCGCCAACGATGATCGGTAGAGCTTGTATCCGCCCTACAGGGTCGGCCGACGCGGCCACCACGAAAGCAGGAAAGCACACTCGGACCCTCACCGAGCGTGGCGACCGTGTCACGGGAGTATGGCACCCATAGGGCACCCATGAAATGCGAAAAGGCCCCGAAGGGCCTTTTCGTAGTAGCGGGGGCAGGATTTGAACCTGCGACCTCCGGGTTATGAGCCCGGTCCTAGTCGTCGGACCTCATCCGACGTCGGCCGATAAGGGCCGCTGACCTGCAGAAACGCCGGATCGCTCATCCGACCTCATCGGACGACAACCGCCATGTTGCGGCGACGCCTGTGAGCATCGCGTGAGCATTCCATTGGAGGATCGTCATGGAGCCCGCGACTGAACCCCGTCCGGGTTGTCCGGAGGCGCGTTTGCCAGGATCGGCTCCTGAGGCTGCGACGTCGTGGGCAGGGTCAGCACGCGTCGCGGACCTGGCCCGCGAGCGTGACCGTCGATAGCAGTGTGTGACCTTGCCCCCGGTCGAACTCGTCTTGAAAACAGGTGGGCTCCGGGCGTTGGCCATGAGCCCGGAGCATCACGGAGCGCTCAGGGCAGCGTCTTGATGTAGTCGAGCCGGCGCCGGTTGAGGTCACCGCGCAGGGTGCCGCCACCGTTGGCTCGGAGTTGGCGCCAGGCGGCGAAGCCTTGGAGGACGGCTTCTTCGACCTGCCACAGGGGTCGCTTGGCGACCTCGAGGCCGCTGGTGAAGGTCCGGAAGGTCTTGAGTGTGTGGTAGTCGAGCCTGGTGACGTCCTCGAGGTAGTTGTGCTGGCTGGCGTAGGCGAACATGAACGCTACGACGCCTTCTTCGATGACGATGGCGCGGCCGCCGTCCTCTACTGCGTCGATCATCTGATCGCTGTGGCGCTTGCGGCCGAAGATCTTGCCTCGGGCGACCGGTGACCATCCCAGCACGGCGGTGTTGGCGAGGTGGAACACGTCGTGGAAGCGGTAGCCGCTGTCCTGGTAGGTGTTGTCACCCAGCGCATCGGCGCGCTTCTTGCGGTTCCAGATCACCTCGACCTTGGGTTCGGGGCCGTCGGCGTTGTCCACGGGACGGATGGTGACGGTGAAGGTTCGTGGCAGCTGCTGGTCAGGCGGGTAGCTGGCGTCGAGTTGACTCGCTACGCCGCGGCGGGTGGCGCTCAGGTCGCGGGGCTGCCAGCGGTCTCGGGTCTTGTCCAGGTTCGCTCGTGCAATGTCGTCGAGGGAAAGCTGCCAGCGATCTGCGGCGGTGGCGAGATACCACAAGATGTCGCCGAGTTCTTCGGCGACGTTGTCGTCGAACAGCTCGTAGGCCTCGCCGTCGCGTAGGTACTTCTTGTAGCCAGCGAGCAGGGTGCCGACTTCACCGGCCAGCCCAAGCAAAGGACCAAGGCGCGGGTCTTCGCCCGGAGGGCCGTGCCCCGTCAGATGGTCGGTGAGGCGTGCCTGCTGCTGGTAGTCCTCGAGTGTGAGGGGGCGTGAGGTCACGGATGGTCTCCTGACGGGTCGTCGGCGGCGGGTGGGGCGG
Source organism: Balneolia bacterium (assembly GCA_003567135.1). Classification (GTDB taxonomy): domain Bacteria; phylum Bacteroidota; class Rhodothermia; order Balneolales; family Cyclonatronaceae; genus PXAI01. Next base: position 3,433 of record PXAI01000051.1, read on the forward strand.
CCGGCACCGATGTAGCGGTGAGCGTCCACGCGCTGCTGACGTGGTCGGTGACGAACGAGAACGAGATCCAGGCGTGGCCGTCGTCGCCCCAGCTGGTGCCCCAGGAGTTGCGCAGCAGGATCTCGTCGGTGTCGAGCCGGTAGCCCACGACGAGCAGTGCGTGGTAGTCGCCGTCGAGTTCGTCGGTGCGGGGGTTGCGGAGGTGGCCTTCTTGCGGGCGGCGCAGGCCAGGCCAGGTCGGCGTGCCGATGGCGACCACGGTGCCGGCGTCGAGCGCGGCCTGGACCCAGGCGGTATCAGGGACCGCGGGGTCCAGGATGGCCATGCGGCATCCGGTGGGATCGAGCGCGCCGGGCGGCGGCAGGTAGGTCGGGGCGCTGTCGTCTCGCCACGGTTCGTAAGGCCAGCAGTGTTCCTCGGGTTGGCCCCACTGGCGAAGTGCGAGATCGGCAGCCGGAAAGGTGGTTCCGGGGCCGGGGTAGCCGTCGTGCTGCTTCGCGCCCCAGTACAGCGCCTCGACGCTGAGAAGTTGCGCGAGGTCGAGGATGTGCTCGTGCGCAGCGGAGACGGCGAAGGCGAGGCAGGTGCCACGGTAGGGCCCTTGCTGGCGAGCAGGCCCGAGCGTTTCGCGGAGGTCGACAATCCGCGGCATATCAGGCGGCCAGCAGTTGGGCGTGCTGGTTGACCGAGATCCCGCGCCCGAGCTCTGAGACCGGCAAGGCGGTGCTCGTGATGTCGAGCGTGAAGGTGTCGGCGAGGTCGCCGCCCTCCCAGGGCTGCACGAGCTGGAGTTCGAGCGTGGTGTGGCCCGGGCGGTGGGAGCGCAGGGTCAGGCCGCGTGTGCCAACCCCGCCGATCAGCGGCGGCTCGGCGGCGCTCGCCGCCGGTTCGTAGCGGTCGTCGACGAGCGTGAGCCCGCTGCTGCGGTGAAGTCCCCACTCGTAGCCAGCGGAGCGCATCTCGGGCAGCCCGACGGCGAGTTCGTCGCCAACGTCGATGACGAGGTGGCGTTCGTTGTCGGCGGGGGTGAGACGCCAGACGGATGCGCGTACGTTGTCGGGACGGCGTCCGCCGAGCAGCTGCTGTTTGATCTCGAGCGGCTTCCGCTTGTAGATGCGCTGGGCTGCGGCGGCGGTGATCTTGCCGAGGTTTCGCAGCTGGGTGACCGCGGCTTGGTAGCTCACGCCGAGTTCGACTGACAGGCAGTAGACGTCGAGGGCGGTCAGCTGTGGCCGGTCGGGGTCGTGGCCTCGGTGCTCCAGCCGGCTTTCGACGGACATTTCGGACATGAGCAAGCTGGCGGCGAAGGTCTGGGCTTGGAGCTCGTTGGGGTCGGAGGTGGCTGCTTCGATGTTGCGCGAGTCGTCGAGGTGGGAGCGGTGGCCGAGTTCGTGGTGTCCGAGCTCGTGTGCGGCGGTGAACCGCTGCAGCGTGATCGGCCGCGCCGCGTTGATGGCGATGCCCGCCACGTCGCCGACGCGTTGATAGACGCCGAGGAGCTGGTCGAGCGGTTGGAAGCTGAGCCAGATCCCGCGGTCCTCGATGAGGTCGAAGATGGGAATCCGGCCGCCGGGTTCGGGATCGAGGTCGGCCAGCACGTACTCGGCGGCTAGCACTGCTTCTCGCTGTAGCTGTCGACGGTTCATGAGGTGCTGCCGCTCGTGCGCTTGGGGGGTTGGGCGGGGCCGGCATCGCGGAGGAACTGCGCGAACCGAAGTACCTGTTCACGGTCGTCGTTGTTGAGCTGTGCGGTGGTGCGGTACAGCGCCTGACTGGTCTCGTCGGGGGCGTCGGTGTCCTCGTCCGAGAAGTACGAGAGTGGCCGGCGATACAGCGTGGCAAGCTGCTTGAGTTCCAGGAAGCTCACCCGACGTCGTCCGGCTTCGAGGTCCGAAACGGAAGGGCGTGGGATGTTGAGGTGGTCGGCGACAGCCGCTTGAGGTAGGCCCAGCGCTTCGCGGGCTTCACGGAGGCGTTGACCCAGTAGCTGCGGTTCGGAGGGTTCCTGCTCGGCCTTCTTGGTGGTCATCGTTGGCGCTCCTGGTGGCGTCGGGGGGAAGGTGGTGGTTGGCGATCACGACCGCGATCGCGAAGCCTTCCTCGTGGGTGAGGCTGCAGGTGAAGCCAGACAGGCCACGTGCTTCGGCGATCTTGAGAGCGGCGGGGCTCAGCCGGATGGAGGGGTTTCCGTCGGCGGCGGTTTCGACCACGACGTCGTCGAGGCCGACACCTCGGATCCCGGTGCCGAGAGCTTTGAGTGTGGCTTCCTTTGCCGCGAATCGGGCCGCGAGACGGTCGTGGTCTCCGGCGCACTCGGCCAGCTCCTCAGCGGCGAAGCCGAAGACCGTCTCGTCATCGAGATCTTCGGCGAAGTCGGCGACGTAGACGGCGTCGACACCGACCGCGTGGACGTGGGGGGCGGTTAGCGCCTGCATGAGCCTGCCGCTTGCGCGTTCGAGGCGCTCGGCCGCCGCTGCTCCGCCAGCCTGGCTGGCAGAGTGGGCGGTCCGAGCAGCACGGATCAGCTCGGAGATGTCGCCCTTTCCGAAGCCGGGGGCCGTGTACAGCTCCGCATCGGCGTGAGTGGCGACGACAGTGACCGTGCCCGTTTGTAGCCCCGCGTGATGACACAGAGCCCGCAGCAAGCGCGAGAGCCCTAGGTAGTTACCGTAGGCCTTCCTGATCAGATGTTGGTTGCGGTACAGCGCTGTCATGTGCACCACACCGTCATCGACGGTGAGCGAGATGTGGCTCAGGCACGGGAACCCGATCGGTCCGCCGTTGCGGCCAGGCATCTGCGTCCGTAGATCGAGAAGAGGGTGCTCGATCGCCAGCTCGTAGTTGCTGGAGAGACGAGACCTGCTCGAGGGATCGGCGTACCGCGCGAGCTTGCGAGCGACATCCGCAAGCTGGTTGACCGCCTGCCCATCGGGCCCCTCCCACGCGACCAGACGTTCGCAGTACTCGCCCTCTCGGGAGACCGCGCGGACGAGGTCACGCTGCTCGAGGTACCACTCGGAGAACTGCCCCAGCGCCTGATCGCCGAGTTCGGGGTGGTACAGGTCTTCCGGGAAGATGGTGTTGGCGACCGTGTAAGTCGACCAGCGTCGCCAGGCCTTCTTGCTGACTGGACGGGCAACAACGAAGTCGTCAACGACCTGTCGCACCTGCGGCACCTCGGCCAGAGCCGGCCAGGACGTGATGACGTTCACAGCCGAGCCCCCGGCTGCCAGCACCTCGTCGAGGGCCGCGATCCATGCCGCCGACAGGTCAGCCTCATCGATGACGATCACGACGCCCCCAGGTGCGGTGCGGTCCGCTCGGCGAGATGACGGACCAAGGTGTGAAGGTCAGCTACCTGATCTGGGTCGAGATCCTGAGGCCTGACCAGCCGCCAGTCGACGCCCAGGCTCCGGCAGACGCGGGCGATGACCACGAGTGCCTTTCGTGAGGGGATCCGGGCTTCCTCGCCGGCATCGAGCGCCGCTTCGAGCATCTCCCGGTCGAGGCGCAGCCGTGGCAGCTCATCAAGGATGAGACTGCGGATCTGGTCCTGCAGCGCCGCGGGGGGAGCCACCGTGGACATGGACACACCGATCTGTCGGAATATCCGACAGACTACCAGTGCGCGTCGGTTTCCGCTACATGTCTGTCAATTTTTCTGACAGCGCAGAGGGGGAGACGGCAGAGAAGGGCAAGCCCCATTTCGGTGGGTACCCCAGATGCAGCGGACGATAGTCGGCGCGGTAGTTCTGCTTGATCCGGGTGGGGCCACCGGTGGTGACGCCGGGATGGGCCACGCGGGCGTACTTGTCGACCTCGCAGAACAGGTTCTGGACGTCGATGAGCTGCAGTGGCCGGCCCCACAGGTCGAGGAACGGCACCGGCGAGGTGTCCAAGAACCGTGGTGCGGCGCGAGTCATGGCTCGGATGACCCCGGCGGGGTCCAGTCCTCCGGTGTCGGTGAAGCACTTGGCAATGCCGCGTAGCGCTCCGGGGCCGGCCACGACGTACTCCATCTCGTCGAAGTCGAGGTGGGGGCTGTAGTTGAGGTCGATCGCGTATTGGAAGGCAAGGAAGGGGCCAAAGGAGGGCACGTCGAGCAACTGCCGGTACAACTGTTGGAGGGTGGATGCCCGGCTCAGCTGTGCGAGCGAGCCATCAACGACGAGGCGGTGCAGCAACGCGAGGTGGTTGGCGTGCTTGCGCCGATGCCCCAGCTGCGGGGAAGGCATGATGTAGGCTGCCGAATAGATTCGTGTCCCGGCCTCGATGCGCGGGTCGAGCGCTCGGGCGTAGCGGGCGGGGTCGAAACCGGACAGCTCGGGCTCGCCGACCTGGTCACGTAGGTACTCCCACGTGTCGGTGCGGTTGAAGATCTTGAACAGCAGGATCCGAAAGAAGGTGTCGGCCGCATCACGTTCGGCATCGTAGATGACGTGGTGCAGCAGGTACTGGCTGACCCGGTCGGAGGCGCGGTAGGCGTTGGTGAACCGATAGGTGGACAGGATCGGGTCCGTCGTCCACAGGGCGGGGCGGCCGCTGGCGCGGCGGTGGAAGATCGCCTGGCGTTCGGCCGCCAGGTACCAGTAGGTCCAGAAGACCTCAGTTACCTGCACCCGGTGACCATCGATGATCACCGAGGTCGGGCCGCAGGGGTGATCGCTGGACGCGAAGGGCGAATCGGTCTGCACGAAGGTCGGGCTGGCCGGCGCGAACAAGGCTCGCTGCGAACTCATGACACACCCTCCTTGTTGGGTAGGTGACTAACACAACCCATAGCTGGTGGCTTCACCCACCCGACGACGGCGTCGTGGACGACGGTCATCCACGTAGCAGGTCACGCTCACGTAGGGCGCTCACGATCGAGCTGTGAACGCGGTCGGGCGTCCCTTCTCCGATCACGTGAACGTTGGCGGCGTGCGGATCCGCCAGATGCCGGTAGACCTCGGCGACGCCTGCGAGGTTGGCCGGGTCGGAGGCGTAGGGCCGGTCGAACAGCAGCACGGCGTCGGCCTGGATCGAACCCCAAACTGCGTGGACCATGCTGCGGAGTGCCTGCTGCTGGTCGGGCTCGAGGTCCCCGCTGCCGAGCCCGTACGCCAGAGTCGACCAGTGCCAGCGGTCGAGGATGAGCCCGTTCGTCCGACGCGCGGTGTCGATGTGCTCCATGGCTTCCGCGTGGCAGGCCAGGTGCAACAGTTGCCGTCCGAGGACGGTCTCGATCGGAAAGTGCTCGGTGAGCTGGTAGACGACGTTGGTCAGGCCGCTGGTACCCGAGGGCATGTGCAGGAACACGGGGCCGGGCGGGTCCCAGCAAAGCTGCCGGAGCCGGTCGACCTGCGTGCTCTTGCCGGCCTTGTCGAGCCCTTCCAGAACGACCAAGCTGCCAGGTCTCAGCTGCACGATCGTCCTCCCGGCGGCTGCCGGCAACACTAGCCGCGGCGGTTCCGTGGACCGAATAGGCACTCCGGCACCGACCTAGCGTCGTGTGCCGGGGCCGGCACACGTCGGCGGTTGGAGGGCATCGCCCGAACGCTCCCGCCGGCCGCGCCACACCTGTGGAGAACGACACGGTCCCGTCTCCCCTCGCACCTACACTGCCACCTCCGCAGACTCGACCAACCAGATCGGAAGACCGAATGAGTGATGATCGGCGATCGGACGCTGTTGGTCTCCATGGGCGCGTCGTTGCCGATCTAGAGGCCGTCGCTGCACGTGCCGCCGCCGCTGCCCGCCGGCTTGAGTC
>PXAI01000320.1 GCA_003567135.1 Balneolia bacterium
ACCCTTTCAATAATCCAGTTCTGTTCTTTTGGGGGGATTTCTTCGATTACCTGCTCTTCTTCGTTTTCAGCCGGAACAGCGGCGGGGTCCTTTTTGCCTGACCAGATAAACCTTTTCTTTGACGCGTCGAACAGAGCCCTGAGGACTTTTTTGCCATTGTCTTTTACGATAGTCCTAAGAGACGTAAGTGCTTTCAGCGTGGCTGATTTTCGAATTGCTCTGCGCTCCGGTTCGGTGATGCTGCCTGAATAACCAATCGCCACCTCTCCCATTCTGAGGGCTAAAAATGCATTTACCGAGCCCTCCATCACGCATGAAAACCCGAAAGCGGTTATCTGGCTGAAGCCCGGCACTGCGCTGAGCGCCGTTGAACCGACGAGCTCAGCAATCACCGGTTCCATCTGTTCGGATATATCTATTTCATCGATGTTGGCCGCGATGAGCGTGGTTCCGGCTACGTTGGCGTAGAGACGAACCAGATTGGTAATCGCCGGTCGCTGATTGTAAATATGGGCGACTCTCCACACCATCTTTACAAGAAACGCCAGTACCACAAAGCTGTCGAGTTTGCCGGACTGGGAAATTGCGGTGCTTACAAAAACGAGCGTGGAGATCTGGTTTACTTCTTTCCGGGCTTCTTTTTCAAGTAGTTTAAGCGCCTCATCCAGGTTCTGTTCATCCACAACCAGACCCGCTTTCTTAATGTGCTTATTCTTGTTCAGACTTAACGAGAGCTTCTTTTTGTAGGCCGCAATCTCATCTTTATTGCCGGATTCAGGATACTCCAGTCTCGCAGGCAGCCGGATGATGAAATAGACCGGAGCCAGAATCAGAGCCAGAAGCAAGACCGAAAGCACCACAAACACAAACTGGCTCGCGGTTTCACTGTACCGCGCCACGATATCCACCAGGCCAAACAGCTGATTAACGAGCGTAATCAGAAAAAAGAGAATCAGAACTACCGAAAGAGCGGTGAGCAGGTATTTGAACGATGTTTTCATAGACATTGGGTTGGTTTATATACCGGTAGATAAAAAATTAATCCGGTTTATTCATCAGAGAATTTTCATGCTACTCAGCAATAAAAAATTTTAGGAAAAGCGCAGCCCTGTAGTAGAGACACCATGCTTGGGAGACGCCGGGCATGGCGTCTCTATAACGGGGCATACCGTGAAATTTGCTTCGAGGACATTCTGACCGCTCAATACCGGATCTTCGAGGGCTCATCCGGTGAAAAAAGTTTTCATCAAACTACTGGATCATAGTGATTTACATCAAAGTTTCAGCCACGCTCGCCTATCTGATCTGCTAAATTTGATTTTTTTATTCAAAAATCACCCGTTTTTTGGGCTTAAATCGAAAAAATATTCCTAAACAAAAGCGCTTTTCTTTTTTATTCACCTAACTAAGTTAATTATTTTAATGCATTTGCCTAAAAAGTATTGACATAGGGATATTAATTTGTAAAATTTTACACGACCAACGTTCCTATCAATCAATCAACAAATGCTATGAGAATTATGCTAAAACGTTTAGTGGCTACCACTGTATTTCTTCTTATCACGTCTATCGGTGTTTTGGCCGAACCTGTGTACGACTCGATCGAGGCATTCCAGGCATCGCCGGAGTACGCGCAGTTCATTATCGATAACCTGTGGATTCTGCTTGCAGCTGCGCTGGTGTTTATCATGCACCTTGGCTTCGCTTCCATTGAAAGCGGTATGACGCAGGCTAAAAACACGGTTAACGTAATCTATAAAAACGTCTTTATTCTGTGTGCGGGAATTCTGACCTACGCCTTTATCGGCTTCCAAATCATGTATCCCGGGGATTTTAACGGGTATTTCGGTTTTGGAGGATTTGGGATTGGCTTTGACGCCTCAGATCCCGTGGGCTTTCTCACTCCTGCCTACGGCGAACAAATGACGATTTGGGCCGATTTCATTTTCCAGGCGATGTTCGCAGCAACCGCAGCTACGATCGTATCCGGTTGCGTTACCGGCCGGATCAAGCTTCATGTATTCATGATGTTTGGCGTGCTGCTGGTTGCCATCTCCTATCCTATTACAGGAAGCTGGGTATGGGGCGGCGGCTGGTTAGACGAGCTCGGATTCTATGATTTCGCTGGCTCAACGCTTGTTCACGGTGTGGGTGGCGTCGCCGGACTGGCCTGTATTATTCTGCTTGGCGCCAGAAAAGGCAAATTCAAAGACGGAAAAGTTGTCCCGATTCTGGGTCACAACATCCCCCTTGCAACCGTGGGCGCGTTTCTGCTTTGGTTCGGATGGTTCGGATTTAACGGTGGTTCCGTTCTCAGCGCCAATCCTATGGAAGTGAGCTACGTTTTTGTAACAACCGCGCTTTCAGCCGCAGCGGGCGCCGTTTCCGCCATGCTGGTCACCAAGCTGGTCATTAACAAACTGGACGCCACGATGGCGCTTAACGGAATCCTTGCCGGGCTGGTTGGAATCACCGCCGGTGCTGACGTCATCGCTCCTGCACTTGCCGTAGTTGTGGGCGCTATCGCGGGTGGTATCGTCGTGTTTTCTGTTATGATGCTCGACAAGCTTAAACTCGACGATCCGGTCGGAGCTGTTTCTGTCCACGGTACCTGCGGAATCTGGGGCACGCTCGCCGTCGGTATTTTTGTAGCTGAGTTCTCTTTCCTCACGCAGCTGATCGGTACGCTCGCCGTGATGGGCTTCACGTTCATCTTCTCACTTGCCGTATTCGCCGCCTTCAAATACACGATCGGCGTGAGAGTCAGCGAAGATTATGAAAACTCCGGCCTGGATATCGCAGAGCATGGCGTCAGCGCGTACCCGAACTTTGCCGGGATTGACACCAATGGCGCACCATCACCTGAACTGGCAAAATCTTAAAACAAAAAAAAGGGAGCCGGTTCGTGGATGGGTTGGCTCCCTTTAAATCCTATCTGTAACTAAACAAATAAAATTATGCTTAATAATAAACGATTTCTCCGCGTCATTCAACTTTCGGTACTGACCTTCTTTGCCGCACTGATTACGCATACCGAAGTAAGCGCGCAGTTCAGCCTGGGTGTCGATTATAAAAGTCGATATGTATGGAGAGGCTTCGATTTTGGAAACTCGCCAAGTATCCAGCCGGAACTCACCTTCACCGCCGGCGGCTTTGAAATTGGTGCCTGGGCGGCATACGCGACAAACGGCAATCCTGCCGGAACCGAAATTGACTGGTTTGCATCCTACACGTTCGAAACATCAGCGGGCGACTTCAGCCTGTTTGTAACGGATTACACGTTCCCGGATGATCCTGTCGATTACTTTTCCGGGGATGCCCACTTTGTTGAAATCGGGGCTTCATGGGCTTCCGAGTTCAGCGGCGGAGTGGGATACTACCTCAGCGGCGGCGTTTTTGTCCATAATGATGACGACAACTCCGTCTATGGCGAAGTCGGGCTTGAGTTCGAAGTTGAAGATGTTGCCCTCACATTATTCGGTGGATTTTCACCAATAGAATCGGCGGCGTACGGGAACTCAACGTTCTCCTTCATCAATACCGGGATTTCTGCTTCAAAAGAAGTGAAAATTACCGATTTCTTTAGTTTCGATGTCTCAACATCACTGATTGCGAATCCGCATGCAGAGACCATGTTCTTTGTGTTTGGAATAAGCTACGCTCTCAATTAGCGGGTGATTTAATGAACTGATCAAACATCCCATAATTTAATCCTTCGTACCAAAGGCATTGGAAAACTGTTGTTTTTCAATGCCTTTATTTGTTTAAAATAAAAATACAATTATATTACGCATAAGCACTTACCTTTCAATGTATTAGAACCTATCTTTGTTTTAAAATAAGGGCGATTTTTTCTTCGGTTAACCCTTTAAGTCCGGAATAACTCTTTCTCCGGGAAACTCAAATTAATAGTGGGGATAGCATGAAAAAGCTGATAAAAACTGTATCCGTTTTAGCAGGATTTGTTGTTTTCATGGTTGTATTTGGTTTAGGATATCTTGTTTTCTTCCTGCCAAATGTGGGGGCTGCTCCGGATATCACTATAGAAATCACGGATGAGCGAATTGAAAGGGGGCACTACCTCGCAAACTATGTAAGTGTTTGTATGGATTGTCACTCCCAGCGGGACTGGAGTTTATTTTCGGGCCCGCCGGTTCCGGGCACTCTGGGCGGCGGGGGCGAAGTTTTTGATGAATCATTTGGCTTTCCGGGAAGATATTTATATCCAGAAATATCACTCCGTTTGCCATATCCGACTGGACAGACGGTGAGATATTCCGCGCAATTACGTCCGGCGTTGATAAATACGGAAAACCACTTTTTCCGCTCATGCCGTATGAATCCTACTCCAAAATGGACAGAGAGGATATTTACGCGATTATCGCCTACATCCGCAGTATCGATCCGGTCGAAAATGAGCTTGAGGTTTCAAAAGCGAATTTTCCGGTTAATCTGATTATGAATACCATGCCGGTAAAACCTCAGCTGACGGAACGCCCGCCTGTCTACGATAAAGTGAACTACGGCGCCTATCTTGTAAATGCTGCAGCGTGCGCGGATTGCCACACCAAATCGCGCGATGGAAAGATATTAGGCGAATATCTCGCGGGTGGTTTTCAGTTTAACCTCGGCAACAGATCAGTGGTGAGGGCAACGAACATCACTCCCGACCCCGAAACCGGCATCGGAAACTGGTCGAGAGAGTACTTTGTTTCTGTATTTCGGGCATTTGCCGATACAACCTACACCCCGCACAGCGTAAATATGGATGCCAGAGAATTTCAGACCGTTATGCCCTGGATGATGTATGGGGGGATGACCGAAGAAGATTTAGGTGCCATTTATGATTATCTCATGACGGTCAATCCGGTGCAAAACAGGATTGACCGGTTCAGTTTGTCAGACTGATCAGGGCTTTTCGAATCCGGAGGGATTGCCATTTACGATCTGACATGGATTCCGGACAGCTAATCCGGTTTTCAGCGCAAATATCCGCGTTTTTTCGTAAATTAGGATCTGATATAATTCAATCATTACCGGGCCTGAACGCCCGTAATGGCACGATTTGATAAACGTGCACGGCGATTTTTTTGAAACCCGGCACATCTACTGTTAAACAGATAAATCTATAAAACTATGACAAAGAAGGTTAAGCTTTTAAAAAGCAAGGACTATAAGTCCCGTGAGGAAGTGAGCAAATTTCTGCATGAGCTTGCTGATAAGATTGCAAGCGGCTCCGTTTCGATGGCGCAGGGTGATCAGGATCATACGTTCCAGATTCCCGACAGCATCGTACTCGAAATTGAGGCCGAGCAAAAAGATAAAGGCATAAAAGGCCTGCAGCAGGAACTTGAAATTGAGCTCAAATGGTACGAAGGCGGACGCAATGGCGATCCCCTGAAATTGAAATAAATCTCAGATAAACACCCAACGTAGTATAAAGGCTTTGCGGATTTTTGATCGGCAGAGCCTTTTTTTTGTGGCTGGGACGCTGACTGAAAATTTTTTTGATTGAGTATTGACTAATTCAAAACATGTTTATATTATAAACATGTCAACACAACTGAAACATTTGAACGTACTCAACTCATGGAAACACCTCTTTCACAAAAACAAAGCCTGGATATTATCCGGGATATGATCAGCAGCTCCCGGAAAAACTACAGCTACAACGCCAGGTATTTTCTTATCTGGGGATGGCTGATCCTCGCGGCGGCGCTTATTCAGTATCTGGCCATTATTCTCCGCTGGGATTTTAACACGCTGTACACCTGGGGAGCCGCGATTGCAATGGGCGGTATCCTTCAGACGATCGCCATCATGAAAGATACCCGTGAAAAACAGGCCACCACGTTTGTGGATCGCTGCCTGACGGCGCTCTGGGGCGGATCGGCCGGCGTATTTTTTATTCTGATGCTGATCGGTTTCCAGTACGGCTGGATCAGCATCTACCCGCTTATGATAACCGTTTACGGATGGGGCGTTCTTGTTACGGGCGCGCTGATCAGGTTCCGGCCGCTGATTATCGGCGGCATCGCAAATTTCTTCATCGCCGGGGTTTCCGTATTTGTGGTCACGCCTGAACTCATTCTGCTGCTGATCCTTTCCCTTCTCGTTTCGTATATCGCTCCGGCCTACATGCTTAGAAAAACCGCGTGATGAAAGATCTTGATCCCCTGCTGCATAACCAGCTTCGTCTGGCCATTATGGCGCTGCTGGCAGCTAACGAAGAGATTACGTTCACCTTCATCGTGGATAAAACGGAAGCATCCCGCGGGAACGTGAGCGTGCAGGTAAGCAAACTCGAAGAAGCGGGCTACCTGGAAGTCCATAAATCCTTTGTGGATAAAAAACCCCAAACCTCCATGACCATCACCAAAACCGGCCTTGAGGCCATGGATACGTACACAAAAGCGCTTAAAGAATATCTCAACCTCTGAACATCATGAAATATCTGATTACCCTGTTCTTACTTTCGCTTACCCCTGCCCTGCTCGCATCGCAGCCGCACGAACTCCGCTATCACGAACACGGCTTTCACGCCGACTGGTTTGAGGCGGATGAAGATCACGGAAAACTGATGATTGTGTACGGCGGATCGGAAGGCGGAAACCGTTTTGGCAACGACTGGGCGCCGGAGCTGAATCAGCGCGGTTTCCACGTTTTATCGATCGCTTATTTCAACGCGGATGGCCTGCCCGGTCAGCTTGAGCTCATTCCCCTTGAACACCTTGACGCCGCGCTGAGGTGGGTCGATGAGCAAAACCCCGATATCCGCGTGCGGTTTATCGCCGGCGTATCCAAAGGTGCCGAGAAGGCGCTTATCCAGGCTGAACGCCTCAACGTTTTTGACGGCGTGATCGCGATTGCGCCCTCCTCCGTAGCGTGGCAGTCGATTAACCAGCAGGATTTTATGAGCCGCCGATCTTCCTGGAGCCTGAACGGCGAGCCGGTCGATTTCCTGGAGTACGATTACAGTCAGGGCTGGACGGATATCTTCACGTTTTATAACGGCGCCCTCGACAATTCCGAAAAAGCCGCGAAGGCGCGCATCAAAGCCGAGCATATCAACGCCCCGCTCCTGCTCATCTCCGGAAGCGACGACAAACTCTGGCCCGCCGCCCGCATGTCCGAAGCGATCGTCGAGCTCCGCAAAAAATCTGACAACAAATACCCCGTCTATCACAAAAACATCCCCGACGCCGGACACATGCTGTTCATCCCCGGCATAACCGGCACAGACTCCATTGATGATATGTCATTCCAGTTCCTCGGCGGATCACGTGAAAAGCTGGTGGAGCATGTGGGCGAAGTTAGCCGGGTGATTTACGGGTTTTTGGATGAGTATGGGGCTTCTGAAGATTGATTTAGGCCTGAATAACTCAAACATCAATAATGAATACGGCATAGTTTATTGATCAATCATAAGGCATGTTCAAGACATGACCCGGATTATTCACGATATCACTAATAATTAATACTTATGCAATTGATAAATAGACGTTTTGGATAAATATAGATTCCCTGAAATGTGAGTGTGCTATAAGTCGGCGACTTTTTCCCGCTGGCTTCGTTGAAGCTGAAAAAGTATACCGGCTTACATGATCCCGTCACTAACAGTTTTGTCTCGCAAAGAAATCTTGCGGCTATTTTGATAATGTGCATGCATCCCTATATTCCCTTGTTACTGTTAAACATTCAGGTAAGCCTATAATGTGGTTCACCAGGCGAAGCTATACCTGTTCCGGCAAATTAAGCGAGTCGGCCGGGCTTTTGACCGCAAAGCTACCCATTTTCAGTACATGCGTGTAGATCATCGTAGTTGATACATCTTTATGGCCCAGCAATTCCTGCACGGTTCGGATATCGTAGCCGGATTGCAGCAAATGCGTGGCGAATGAGTGGCGCAGGGTGTGAAGAGTTGCTCGCTTGCGAAACCCGGCCGCCTTTAAGGCATTTTTAAATCCTCTTTGCAGGGTATCTCTTGAAACGTGATGGCGCGCCTGTTTTCCGGAACGCGGATCCACGCCGATAACCTTTGAAGGGAAAAGGAAGTGCCAGCTGAACTCATTTGTTGCTCCGGGGTATTTTTTGTGAATTGCGTATGGGAGTGAAATCGAGAGAAGGCCTCTTTTTTTGTCTGATTTGTGGATGGCGTACACCTTCTGAACTTGTTGTTCGAGAGCGTTTCGAAGGGATTTGGGTAAAAGTGTAAAGCGATCCTGCTTACCCTTTCCACTGCGAATATGCAGCTGTCCGTTCTCGAAATCCAAGTCGCAGATACGAAGCCTTATCAGTTCTGAAACCCTTAAACCCGCCCCGTACATTAGCTTAAGGTGAAGGGCAACTTGAGGATTAACATTTTCGAAAAAACGTTTGATTTCGTCCTTTGAAAAAACCACGGGAATCCGCTTCGGTTTTTTAGACCAGTTTACACCCGCAACGGCAAAATCAGGCTGACCAAGCAATCTTCTGTACAAAAATAGTAGTGCGCTAAGCGCCTGATTCTGTGTGGAAGGGGCCACGTGCCGGTTATTCACCAGATAACTCAGGTATGTATTCACATCATCTTGCCCAAGAACGGATGGGTGCTGTTTGTTATGAAAAATGATAAAATCCCGTACCCAAAAGACGTACGTTTTTTCCGTATGCCAGGAATAGCCCAGGGTACGGATTTCATTTCGAAGACGGGTAAGCAGCTTAGGTTTCTGTTTCATAATCTCAAGCATTTTGATTAATAAGTATTTACTTATATAATCACTGAGAAACGAAAACCTTACAATTCAATATGCATTTATTTTACGGCTTAATAGACGGCATTTCTCTGCATAAGTACAAAAATTGCTACTTATGCCGCAAAATGGGGTATTTGGAGTGCTGTTCAATAAGTAGTTATGCTTTCAAAGTCAACTAAATAGTAAATTAAAATTATGATTAATAAAGCAAAAGAATCTGTAAAACGAATGCAGGAGTTTGATGCCACTAGTCTTAGTAGAAAAGAAGACTTAGGAAATCAATTTCAACTTGAAGATTGCATTGAGCCTGCAAAAAAACTAATTCGTTTATATAATCAACTTTCAATCGATGTATTGGAGGACTTGCCAAATAGCATACTTACTACAATACAGAAAACAGCTG
>PXAI01000281.1 GCA_003567135.1 Balneolia bacterium
AGCTTTTGAAATCATTGACCGCTCTTACCGCGAATCAATGGCAAAGTGCCCGGCGCTGAAAGCCCGAAAAATTGAGTCGATGCACGCCGAGCATCTGATGGAAGTAAAAACAGACTGATTCAAATAAGAGTCAGTCAGGCAAAACGTTTCAATGGCTGAGGATACATTTCCTCAGCCATTTTTATTTTGTAGTTTATTGCGCTGTAATCAATTAATCATTTTCTGCTTTGTATCCATGAAGTCTTTACTTACAACTTTTTCCCTTCTCTTTGCTTTTTCAACCTCGCTGGTCGCTCAGGAAGTTTATCAGGAAACCATTTTTCCCGGCCAGACCGGCAATCAGTTAATTCAGAGCCTCATCAATGAATACAGCCCGGATGTCGTTCTGAATTACAACAATTCCCGCGATGAGATGTACACGTTTGTTGATAATATTGAGGGATACATATATTGCATCTATACTGGCGATGTGCTTGCCATATCTCAGGAAAATCCTGATCCAAGACTTGTAACAAATGCAAATGGATGGAATGCCGAACACATCTGGCCGCAGTCCAAAGGAGCGGGAACAGGAAACGCAAGATCTGATCTGCATCATTTGCGTCCTGCCAGAGCCGATGTCAACGATGCGCGCGGAAGCAATCCGTTTGACTATCTTACGGAATCTCAAACCATAAGATGGTGGAAAGGAAACACCAATCAGACAGCCACACCTTCGGGCGACCCCGGCGAGTGGAGCCGCCAGGGAAGTAACGCATTTCAGCCATGGGATGCGGAAAAAGGCAACACCGCACGCGCGATGTTTTACTTCTATCTGATTTATTCAGATCAGGCCGATGCGGCCGATCCGGACTATTTTGAGATTCAGATGGATGTTCTCAGAAGCTTCCATAATAATGATCAGGTCGACCAGGACGAAGTAGACCGCACGTTCCGCGCCGAAACCATCCAGGGAAATGTGAACCCGTTTATTGTGGATACCACGCTGGTGCGCCGCGCATTTTTCGAGGATTTCGACGGAAATATTGGTGAATCCTATTTCGTTGATTTTGAAACAGGCACTAAAACTCCAGCTGGATACGCAGAAGGAACCATCACGCTCAGCGATATTCAGTGGACCTTCAGTAATACGCTGATTGGCGAAGATGGAAACGACTTAAAAGAAGGCGACCGCTCAGCCAGAATGCGGCACCAGACCGGAAGTTCAGATGACCCCACCTTCATCCGGATGGATGAGGATAAAACGGGCGGACTCGGTACGGTGAGTTTTTTGTACGGAAGATCAAACTTCTCAAACGATCGCAGCGCACCGGCTCCGGTGATTGTGGTTGAGTACAGTACGGATAACGGATCAGAATGGAATCAGGCAGGTGATCCGATTGACCTTGATGGCGTTGATGAGCTCACTGAAGCATCCCGCGAAATTAACATTTCCGATGATGGCCGTGTACGAATCCGAACCATTTCCGGTGGCGACGGAAGACGTTTTAATATTGATAACTTTCAGATTACCGGCTACACAGATATCATCCTCCCTTCTCTTTCTGACGTCACTTCGTTTGATGTAACCCAAAATGAAATCTCATTAACGGCCTCCATTTTCAGCGATGGAAACGGCGACGTATCAGACCGGGGATTCCTTTATTCTGCTTTCGACATCAACGATGACCCCGTCATTGATGATCCGGATGCAATTGTGGTGCAGTCTGGAATCGGCACCGGCACGTTCACCGAAACGCTTACCGGACTTGATTCCGATACCGAATACGTAATCAAGGCGTACGCTGTAAATGAAGCCGGCATTATTTACACTGAGGAAATTTTCGTAACCACACTTTCTGAGCCCTCCACTGATTTCGCTTTTTTTGATGATTTTTCCGGAGCTCAGGATGAGGATTACACGCTATCCGGCTCTATCGGATCATCACCATGGACGGTATCCCGGTCCGGAGCAGACTGGGGCGCGCGGATTTTCAACGAGCAACTGGAGCTGATCAACTCCGCCACTTCTGCCTCCAACAGTGTTGGCTGGATTTTTGCTTACGCCGAAACCGAAGACTTCAGTAAGGGATACGAGCCCGTACTGAGTGAAAATCCGGGCAAAGTGCACTGGTCATTTAACATGCGCCAAATCAGATCGAATCCGGCCGGTTTTGGAGAAAACAGCTACGGCGTGGCGTTTATCCTGGGCGCTTCTTCATCTTCTCCGGCAGAATCCGGTTCCGGTTACGCGGTAGTGCTCGGGAATTCCGGAACACCCGATCCGGTTCGTCTGGTAGAATTTACCGGAGGAATTCAGTCGCTCGGAGTTGGCTCTGACGCGCTGATCACAGCCGGTTCACCACTTGATGATCCTCAAAATAATTACATGAGCATTGAAGTAACCTACGAACCTGCAAGCAACGAATGGCAGCTGTTTGGCCGCAACGACGGCGGCTCAGATTTTGCAGATCCGTCTGAAGGTGAACTCACGCTGCTCGGTACGGTGACTGACGATACGCACACAGAATTCGCGCTTCCGTACATGGGCGCCTACTGGCAGGGCTCAACGGGCAATAATCAAACCGCGTTTTTCGATAACGTTAAGGTGGATTTATCGGATGTCGTTTTTTCTGTAACTGAAACCATCGAAGGCCAGGAAGGATGGCGCATGTTTGCCTCCCCGTTTTCTGATCTGAGCTTCGGCGAGCTGCTCGATCCGTTCTGGACTCAGGGCTTTCCCGGATCTGACTACGCGCCCGGAAATTCGAACATCTTCCTGTTTGATGTGACGGCCGGAACCGGACAATTTGTAATGCCCGGAAGCGCGTCCCAAACCTCAGAATCCGGCGAAGGTTTCCTGATGTTTGTTTACGAAAAGGATGATTACGTTTCAGGCGAGTTTCCAAAAACGTGGTCGGTTTCCGGCGAACCGGTTTTTGATGATGTTGATGTTACCCTGAATCCGAATCAGGACGGATTTACGCTGGTCGGAAATCCGTTTGACGTCGCGCTCGACTGGGCGGAGGTGCTCGGCGCCAATCCGGATATCAAGCCGGTAATTTATGTTTATGATCACAACTTCAGCGGGCCTGCCGAGGGAGATGACATCGTGGAAGCTTCCGGCGGATACCGGACGTGGAACGGAACCGGCGGAAGCCTGGGATCGTATATGATCGCTCCGTTTCAGGCATTCTGGGTTGAAAGCAATACCGAAAACGGCAGCCTGACGATACCCGCCTCCGCGCGTGCATCTGAAGAAAGCCCGACGCTTTACATGACGGAAGAACCGTCACGAATCAAAATTCAGGCACAAATTAACGGCCGTGAATCCGCCGAAGCGTGGATTACCTTTGGCGAAAACGGCTCTGTTTCATCCGGCAAATACGATGCCCTCGCGCTGAGCCCGCTGGATTACGGTAGCCACATGATGCTGGCTTTCGAAGATGAAGACCGACTCCTGGCCACCAAGCATCTGCCTTCCGAACTCTCTGATGCGGTGACGCTTCCGCTCATTTCCGAAGCCCTGAAACCGGGCGATGATCAAAGCTATGTTCAGATGAACGGCGATGTGAAATTTTCATGGGATCTTGAGATTGATCCATCCTGGAGCGTAATTCTGCACGATTCCCATACCGGAGAATCGGTGGATATGCGCGAAGTAAACAGCTACAGCTGGATAAACGATACGGATAAATCGGAGCTTTCCGGAAGATCATACTCGATGAATCCCCGTAACCAGAAATCTGTGAATACGGCACGTTTTTCAGTACTGGTAACGCCTGCTTCAACATCCGCAGGACCCGAACAGGATTTACCGGCAGAGCTTTCCCTTTCGCAAAATTACCCAAACCCGTTTAATCCGGTAACTGTAATCCGGTACGATCTGCCGCAGCAGGCTGATGTATCGCTCGAAGTGTACAACATGCTCGGCCAGCGCGTTTCAACCCTCGTAAACGCCCCGCAAAGCGCCGGATCACACAGCATAACCTTCGACGCAAGCCGCCTCTCAAGCGGAGTATATATCTACAGGCTACAAGTCGGAAACAACGTACTTACCAGAAAAATGATGCTCGTTAAGTAGTTGTTTTTTATTTCTGGATTACAGGAGTCAAAAAACTGAATCATGGCTTTGCCAACTTTTGTAGGGACAGAGCATGCCCTGTCCCTACAAAATGGCCCTCAATCCAATGTTAAAAAAAACAGCTAAGTTCAAAAGTCTCCGACCATACCCATAAAAGCCAATTTTGAATTATCCATTTTGAATTTTGAATTAAATCCCTCTCCTCTTCCCCAATTCTGAATTCACTCATTCTGAATTCTGAATTCTCTTCACTGTTTCATCTCCGCTTCCGCCCTTTTCTTATACAGTCCGTAAAACTTTTCAGCCAGAATATCCGGTGAATGCTTATCACTTGCGGGATCGATCATTCCGGTTATGGTGAGGGTTCCGGCGTAGATTCCATCTTCCTTCAGGGCTTTGTGCAGCTGATGAGCGAGGCTGCGGAGCCCCGCTTTTCCGAGTGAAATAGTGCCCATTTCCGGAACGGGATACAAAGCCGTTCCGCCGCCGGTAAAAAGCACGGCACCTTTGTTTTGCTTCAGGTCGGCGTGAAGCTGCTGAACCGCCGTAAGCGCGCCGGCCACGCTGATTTGAAAGCCGTTTGTCAGATCCTCAGCCGATTCATCCATAATATGCTTCAGGCGGGCATCGACCGCGTTGTAAAGTAATACGTCCACCAGGCCCAGCTTTTCGCGAATCGTTTTGATCGCGCTTTTAAGTGAAGTAGTATCTCCGGCATCCGCTGCGGCGTAGTCTGATTTTACTCCGGCTGCCGAAAGTTGCTTAACGTAGCTTTTCAGCTTTTGCTCACTGCGGCTTATCATCCCCACTGTAAAACCTTCCCGTCCAAACTTTTTGGCTGCTGCCATGCTGAGGCCCGGTCCGGCCCCGATTATTAAAAGTACTTTTGCCATAATTTTAACACATTCGTTTAGTTGACTGAAATCATTTATCTTATCATAACAAAAAAACAGATCAATAGCATTACCCTTAAGCTGATCTGACAGCAATCTACCAAACTCACGTTGTCATGAAACTACATATTATCATCCTTCTGGCGGTCGCATTCCTGTTTTTTGCCTGCAATACCACCAGCACGAAAGAGGAAGTCGAAGAAGAAATCATCCCCTTTGAAACTGTAACAGTGAAGAACAAGCTTGAGGCTGAGGATATTTTTATTACAGGAGTAATGGAATATGAAGCAGCTCAGCACTTAGATCTGCCGGAAGAAGTGGTACTTGACGAAATCACAGATGGCATCCGTCTTCAGTATGGCGAATCACATACTTTTTCCGCAGAGGAAATAACCGACTATCCGCCGGGCACCGGAGTTAGCGCTATTGTTTATTCCATTTATCCGCTGGAATCAGAGACAGCTAATATTATTGGCAAAGGTACATACTCTGTAGTACACAGAAACGGCGATTCACCAAACCTCCATCCCGTCATTACCATTAAGGTGTACACCGTGCCTGACTAACGTGATAAAAATGTGATCATCAGTTTTTTCTCCTTTTCAGGACAACATCATCAAACCATCTGATGACTGTCGGGCTGGATCACAATTTCATTGAGCACGGTTTGTCCCGGCTGCGAAACGGCGTAGTAAACGGCTTTAGCGACCTGATCAGCGGTAAGCATTTTATCTTTTTGCACGCGCATATCCACATCATCGCTGTCCCAGAATGCGGTGTCAATTCCGCCGAGGTACATTAGGGTGTAGCGAATTCCTGCGCGTTTGTGCTCTTCAACCAGCGCTTTGGTGAAGCCTGCTACGGCAAACTTACTCGCTGAATAAACGGAGGAATTCCGCATCACCGCTTTGCCCAGAATGCCGGGAAACATGATTACCGATCCGCTTTTGTTGTCGGCCATGTGCTTCGTTACGGCCTGCGTTACGAGGAAAGTACCGTAGACGTTTACGTCAAAAACTTTTTTCGCGGTTTCGGGCTCTACATCATGCATCGGCTTAATCACACCAAGACCGAATGCGTTAATCAGCACATCGATTTTTCCAAGTTCAGAGGTAACATCTTTCACCATCTGATTCACCGAATCAGGATCGGTAACGTCAAGATCAATGACGTACGCTTCGCCGCCTTCGTTGTTTATTTCCTTAGCCGTCTCTTCCGCCTTCGCACGATTACGCGCGGCGAGAATAATTTTTGCGCCTGCTTTTGCGAATAGTTTTCCGGTTGCTGTTCCAACGCCGCCGGAACCTCCGGCGATCAATACTGTGCTGTCTTTCATGGGGTCTATATTGAATGAGTTAAATTTGTTAAGGAAGATTCAGTCAGAATATTCCTTGTTAATTTCACTCACGTAACATCCAACCCCCTTCAGATGTTCCGTAACGGGATATAAAAAAAGCCGGCTCCTTATGGAACCGGCTTGCTTTTCATCCTTGAAAAACGGCTAATTACTTGTCCGTCAGGCTTGTAATCCCCGGAAGTTCTTTTCCTTCCAGATATTCGAGGCTTGCGCCGCCGCCCGTCGAAACGTGGCTGACTTTATCATCCAGGCCGGCTTTCTTGATCGCCGCGGCAGAGTCACCGCCACCGATCACCGTAATTGCGCCTTTTGAAGTGGCCTCGGCCATAGCTTTTGCCACGGCAAACGTACCTTTGGAGAAGTTTTCCATTTCGAAGACGCCCATCGGCCCGTTCCAAATAACGGTTTTGGCATTACTCACTACATCAGAAAATTTCTTCACTGACTCAGGCCCGATATCCAGCGCCATCCAGCCATCCTCAATTCCGTCCTCGCCTACGGTTTTGAATTCGGCGTCGTTGCTGAATTCCTTGGCCACAACGGAATCAACCGGAAGCATCAGCTCAACATTGTGCGCTTTTGCCTCATCCATAAGCTCTTTGGCAAGTGTTACTTTATCATCCTCAAGCAGCGAGTTGCCAATCGGCAGGCCTTTTGCTTTGTAGAATGTGTAGGTCATACCGCCACCGACGATAATCGCATCCACTTTATCGATCAGATTGCGAATTACGCCGATTTTATCGGAAACTTTCGCGCCGCCAAGAACGGCCACAAACGGACGCTTGGGATCATTGACGGAATCACTCAAAAACTGAATTTCCTTTGTAAGCAGATATCCTGCCGCGGCCGGCTGTAACGTTTCGGTAATCCCGGCAACCGAGCAGTGCGCGCGGTGGCTTGATCCGAATGCGTCGTTAATGAACACATCCCCCAGCGAAGCAAATTCTTTGGAGAGCTCCGGATCGTTTTTAGTTTCACCTGCATGGAAACGGACATTTTCAAGCAGCACGACTTCACCCGGCTTTGCACTGTTAACCGCGGCTCTGGCTTTTTCGCCAACACAGTCTTCAGCAAAATGAACTTTGGAATTCAGAAGCTTTCCAAGATGCTCGGCTACAGGTTTCAGGCTGAAAACAGGATCAGGTGAACCTTTAGGGCGGCCAAGGTGGCTCAGGAGAATCAGCAGGCCGTCGTTATTTAATACGTATTTGATACTCGGCAACGCCTGAACGATCCGGTTGTCGTCTGTAATTTTTCCTTCTTTAATGGGAACATTAAAATCAACTCTCATTACCACTTTTTTGCCTTTCAGATCAAGGTCTTCGATGGTCAGTTTAGCCATAATATTTTTCGTTTAGTTTGATTTGTTTCGATTCAACCCGTATTGCCTCATTCTTCATTGAGTTCATTTCTCACGCACTTATGCAAACGGGTAATTAAGCGGGTTTTAAACACGCGAAAGTTGTTCAGCGTGTATCCCAGCTCTGAAGCCAGCTTCCGGTCTTCAGTTCGGATATTGCTTAAAACCCTGAATATGAATTTACGGGATTTTGGATCCAGTTTTTGAATACAATTTATTAAAACCTCTTTTCTTTTTTCTGTCAGCAGCAGCGTTGAGGGTTCCTGGGGATCGGCAATTAGGTTCAGGATATCGCCGCCATCAGTCTGAAGCTGATCCCGGCTCCTTTTTTCCATCAGATACTCGTTTTTTGCCGCCGTTATACAGTATCCAAAAAGGTTATCATGGCCTGAAAGTTCGCCGTCAAACACTTTACGGTAAACTTTTTCAAAAGCAGCATGGGCCATTTCGCCGGAGAGCTCAGCATCAACCTTATATACATTCTGCAAATAGAGGCTCATTCCGCCAACCAACTGACCGGTTATTTTATCCAGCGTGCCCCTGTCTTCAGAACGTATTGCTTCCAGAAGCTCATCTGAGTTGATTTTGCTCCCGTTCATCCGTAAAAACTGTATTGGTTAGTCAAAAGCTATCTAAGGTTTTGATCGGTGCTGAACATAATCATAGTTCCCGTTCCGGTCCAGTCGCTATGGTACGGTGTTACTGAATTAGTGTTTGGTTCAGTATTGAGTGTTGTAATCAATTTATTTTAATCAAGTCCTGAAAATTCCGAAGATAACCCATTCTTGTAATACTCTCAGGAATCAAGAAAAGAGGAATTTGCCGTTTAAAATAGCATAACAGAGCGACTTATTAAATAAAAATTGTATTAAGTGTTCCGCGAATATTAATTTTTAAATTATTAATATTTAATTAGTTATGAACTTTTTTAAAAAAAAGTGTAATTATTTCTGGTTTTTGCATTATAGGGTTGAACGAACAGGTGATTTATACACCGCTTTAAAATATCAGCATAATAGCAATAAGTGTCCGCTTCAGGCTTTCTGTTGCGATACGCTTATTTTTCTCGAATTTCATTTTAAACATATACCAATCATAACGGAGATACATTATGAAAAAGCTCGTTAACAACGTTTCTGTAATTGCAATGGCAATCCTTTTCCTCGGCGGATGCGCGGGAATTACCGATGCTAACCTTAGTGAAGCCGACGTAAATTCTGCAGAAGTTGAAATGACTAACCTCACCGCTAAAGACAACGATAATCCAGGCTTTACAAGACATGAAGACGATACTGTCGTAATTATCTTCGGTGGCGGCGA
>PXAI01000067.1 GCA_003567135.1 Balneolia bacterium
AAATGAAATCATTAGTCATCGTAGAATCTCCGACCAAGGCCAAAACCATAAGAAAGTATTTGCCTAAGGAGTATGTTGTAGATTCATCAAACGGACACATCCGGGATTTGCCTGCATCGGCGAAGGAAATCCCACCTAAACTGAAAAAGGAAAAGTGGGCCACGCTCGGAATCGACGTGGAAAACGACTTTGAGCCGCTATATGTGGTCTCATCCCAGAAGAAAAAAGTGGTGAAACGCCTGAAGGATCTGATCAAGCAGGCTGATGAACTGATCCTCGCAACGGATGAAGACCGCGAGGGTGAAGGTATTTCGTGGCATCTGATGGAAGTGCTGAGTCCCAAGGTGCCGGTTAAGCGGATGGTATTTCACGAGATCACGAAAGAAGCGATTAACAAGGCGCTCGAAAATTTCCGCGAAATTGACATGAATCTGGTGGATGCCCAGGAAGCGCGCCGGATTATTGACCGTCTTGCGGGATACACAATTTCCCCGCTGCTCTGGAAAAAAATCGCGCCGGGGCTTTCCGCCGGTCGCGTACAGTCGGTTGCTGTAAAGCTAACTGTTGACCGTGAGCGTGAGCGTATGAAATTTAAAAGCGGAACCTATTTTGACCTGAAGGCTATGCTCCAGCCCGAAGGCAAAAAGAAGGATCAGTTTTCCGCAGCCCTCAGTTCACTAAACGGAAAGCGAATTGCCAGCGGAAAAGATTTTGATGAACAAACCGGTAAACTGAAAAAGCCGGATGCTGTGGTTCTGCTGGATGAGGAAAAAGCCGGCAAATTGCAGGAGAATCTCGAAAACGCGGACTGGGCCGTAGATTCTGTAGACACCAATCGCAAAAAACGTCATCCAGCGCCGCCGTTTACTACGTCGACTATGCAGCAGGAGGCAAACCGCAAATTCGGGATGTCTGCTTCTGATACGATGCGTACCGCCCAGCGTCTTTACGAAGAGGGGTACATCACCTACATGAGAACCGATTCCACCGCGCTCTCCGGACAGGCGATTAACGCGGCACGTGCCGGCGTTGAAAAACTTTACGGCGAGGATTATCTCAGCAGCAAGGTTCGCACGTACACTTCTAAATCAAAGGGTGCGCAGGAAGCGCACGAGGCGATACGTCCGGCCGGAAGTAATTTCCGTCTGCCGAAAGAGACGCCCCTGAGCGGACGCGAACTGAAGCTCTACGATCTGATCTGGAAACGAACCGTGGCCACGCAGATGGCCGAGGCCGAGCTTGAGTTTACCAACGTTTCCATCCTCGCAGAATACGGCGAAACCAAAGCCGAGTTCAGGGCATCCGGAAAGCAGATTATTTTCCCCGGATTTTTCAGAGCCTATGTTGAAGGAACCGATGATCCTGAAGCACAGCTTGAGGATCAGGAAAATCCGCTGCCGTCGCTTAAAGAATCTGACGCGCTGGATTGCACGAAACTGGAAACGCTGGGGCACCAAACCAAGCCGCCCGCACGATTTACGGAAGCCACGCTGATCAAGGAACTCGAAAAAGAAGGCGTCGGACGCCCGAGTACGTACGCCACGATTATCAGTACGATACAGGATCGAAATTACTGCCGGAAAGAAGGCAGCGCGCTGGCGCCAACGTTTACAGCTTTTGCGGTAACGGAACTTCTCGAAACGCATTTTCCTGATCTGGTTGATGTGCACTTTACCTCCGAAATGGAGCAAAAGCTGGATGATATAGCCCGCGGCGGGGAAGAGCGTATCAAATACCTCAAAAATTACTACGAAGGTGATAAAGGCCTGAAAGCCAATGTGGATCGCCAGGAAGATCAGATTGATCCCCAGAAAGCGAAACGCATCGATCTGCCGATTGAAGGGCTCGATGATGTGGAGGTGCTGATCGGGCGATTTGGTCCGTACACCCAGAAAAATGAGAACGGCGAGACTATCACCACATCGCTGCCGGATAATATCTCGCCGGGAGACATCACCCCGGAAAAACTGAAGGAACTGCTGGCCAAAAGTAAGGAAGGACCGGATAAACTCGGTAAGCATCCTGAAACCGGCGAACCTGTGCTGCTGCTTAGCGGCCGATATGGTCCGTACGTGCAGCTTGGCGAAGTTACCGAAGAAAATAAAAAGCCAAAGCGCGTTTCCCTGCTGAAAGGCATGAAGGAAGAGGATGTTGATCTGGATACCGCCCTCGAATTACTTTCGCTGCCGCGCGGACTTGGTGATCATCCTGAAACCGGGAAAGAAGTGAAGGCAGGCGTTGGCCGCTACGGCCCGTTTGTAGTTCACGACGGAAATTTCAAATCACTGGGCAAGGATGACAACGTTTTAACCGTTGACCTGAAGCGGGCACTTGAACTGTTCGCCGAGCCTGCCGGTAAAAGCCGCAGAAGATCATCTTCGGTGATCAACGATCTTGGCGAGCATCCTGACACGGGACAGAAAATTCAGGTGATGACCGGCCGATACGGACCTTATATCAAGCACGGTAAAAAGAATATCAGCTTGCCAAAGGGAACCGACGCAGAAAAATTTTCCCTGATAAACGCGATAGATCTAATCAAGCAAAAAGGATAGAACTATGCTGAAACGATCAGATCTTTACTTTCAGTATCCTTCGAATCTGAAGGTTCTTGATCTCGCTACGCTCGTTTCACTTTACCGTTCACGCGGGGAGCCTTACAAGGTGCCGGCCGGCGATATTGTTGCATGCTCTATGACGCGTCGCCTGCTGAAAATCTCAAAACGCTGGTTTGGCCTGCACTACTCCCAGAAAGCGTGGGATTCGATGCTGACCACAGGCTCCGATGGCTACCCGATGACCGAAGCCGAAATGAATATCCTGGGGTTATTTCACAGTCCGCCGGTTGAGGATATCGACCGGGAATTTGTGGAAAATAACTGCGGGATTACATCTCAAATGGCTTTTCTGGTTGTAAATGATCTCAAGCAATACGGATTTCTCGAAGGAGATTCAGAAGGGCATTTTACGGTCAGCAGTCGCGGCCTGAGAGCTCTCGACGGCATAGCCCGCCGGATTTACGACAAGAAGTTCAAGCCCGATATGCTCATCTACAACCGCGAACGCAGCATCCAGGAAAGCGGTGATTCCGGTAAATCGACAAAGCAGATTCCGTTGTTTTAGGCAGAGGATTTTTTCGCGGCAAAATGATGATTCGGCTCGTCGGAAATCATTGGAATTGATAGCACCATCCAGGCTCGGGCCGTTTTCGGGTATTCGTGTTTCGCCATGTTTACAGACGTGTTGCTCCATCCGGAGCAAATTCTGCGATCAACGACTATCTTAAGATCCAAAAACAGAAGTAGTTCCTATTTTCCAATCTTTATCGCTCATTTCCTGAAGGACTCAACACTCAAAACTCAACACTGGAGCGGAGCGACATCTTCACTAATCGCACGTCGCCGATCTGAAATCCCTAATTTTCTTCCGTCCTCACTCTGAAATATGCCATAAACCCGACAATCAGCGAAATGAGCACAATGGTTCCGATCAGCCCGCCTTCGGGGCCAAAAACGCCTCCTGACCACCAGTCGGGGCCGCTGACGCTCGTTTGGATCACTGATTGACGCACGTTTAATCCGCTGACGGGTAGTCCAAAAAATCCTCCGAGGAAAAAATTCCATCCGAAGTGGAGTCCTGTTACGAGCCCGAGGCTGTTGGTGTAGACGACGGGAATGGCGAGCATGATACCCGCAATCGCGATATTGGTTGTTGATAGCAGAGTGGCGTTCGGGTTCCCGGCGTGGAGTATCCCAAAAAATATACCTGAAATTCCGGCCGCGTAGAGTCCGGCGACGTACCGGTTTTCGAGTCCCGCATTCAGTTTATGCAGGCCGTCGCGCAGATTCATAAAAACGTAGCCTCGTATCCAGAGTTCTTCGTAGAAAGCGACAAAAGCCATGGTGGCCAGAAAAATACCGATCTGCGCGTGGAAACTTCCGGTGCCGGTTCGGTTCCAGCCAAAGCCGTTAAAGGTGGCGGCGCCGGTGAGTATCAGAACCAGATAAATGACTGCGATAACCAGAAATCCGAGCGCGGTTCCGTAGGCGAGCTCTCTGAGCCATTTTGCATTGACGACCAGGCCGTACCAGCGCAGTTTTTTCTTATCCAGTATTTGGGCGGCAACGAAAACACTCAGCAAAACTGCGCTTCCCAGCCAGACGGCGCTGGGCAGATCGCCAAAGAGGAATGCCATCAGAACACCGAAGAAAATCAGCAGGAGGCTCTGGATCAGAATGCGCCAGCCGGATCGCAGGCGGTTTTCATCCTGATTAAAAAAAGCGGAGCTCAGATCCATATTTATCAGGACATTTTTCTGATCATAGTGATGTGCGGAATTCCGGCGTCATCGTATTCATCCCCAACTGCCTCGAACCCGAATTTTGCATAAAATCCCCTGGCATGGGTCTGGGAGCTGAGTCGCAGGGTTTCAAATCCGTTTTTTTCTCCTTCACGAATGAAAAAATTCAGAATCGCTTCCCCGACTCCTGATCCCCGGTACGGTTTTCGAACGGCCATCCGGCCAATGGTGCCATCACGCAGCATTCTTCCGGTTCCAACCGGCGAATTATTCAGGTAGGCAATTACGTGCAGGGCTTCGGGATCGTGTTCATCGGTTTCCTCATCCTCGGGTACGTGCTGTTCATCCACAAAAACCTCAAACCGGATTTTCAAAAGCAGTTCCTGATCCTGCTGCCACGAAGTTTTCTTTACAATTAGCTGATCCATGCGGGTAATATAAAAGATATGATTGAATTTGCATGAGCCAGGTTTTGTTGTGAAAATCTCTTCAATAATCTGAAACGGTTCTTCATACCTGAAAAAAATGCGGCGCATTTGAAAAAAGCCACGGGGTTAAAGATATCCCATCCCCCGGATATGTAATCTTCGAATCCTCAAAAACCATCAGCTAAATGCATGCAGCCAGCATCATAACGCCTTTAGCAAGCTTAGCTTCCAACTAATTGGCGTGTAAAAATTTAACATCCTTAATGAAACAGTAATTTGCCTTTTAACTGAAAAAAATTAACTTACGCCATGTCGTCCCTGAAAAAGCGGAAAACGCACTGGCAACAGCGTTATAAAGGCTTCATTCTTTTAAAATTACAGTCAGGGCAAATAGATTCAATCAAAAAAGGATATTTTTAATATGAAAAACAGATACAGACAACGCAATTGGCTAACGGGATTGTTGGCGGTATTTTTGGTATTTGGGATGGGAAGCTATTCCAATGCCCAGATTATTTTTTCTGAGGATTTTGAGTCAGCAGATTCAGGTGAGCCTGCACATACAGAATTACCCGGATGGAACAGCGAAGTGGTAGAAGGCACAAGAGAATTCGAAATTGGGAGTTTCTCCGGAAATAATTTTGCAACCTTAACAGCATTTGAGGCTGGCGGAGTGGTTGATGCTTATCTAATAACCCCGGCGATAGATTTAAGCGAAGCGGATTCACCGGAATTGACCTTTGATGTCCAAAAAAGGTTTTTCAGTGATAATGTTCTGAGGGTTTATATTTCCGAGGATTACGATGGTACCAATTTCGGTACGGCATCTTTCACTGAAGTGACTTCAGATTTAGATATACCTACAGCGGGTAGTTTCAACAGCGCTGGAACACTTGACCTCTCCACCTACAGCGGCGAGGTTAGAGTTGCTTTTCGTTATACCGGAGAAGATCCCGGTAACACAACTACACTGCGAGTTGATAATGTAGTCGTTCAGGAAGCTGAGGATGATGAGCCAGAGGAACCAATTGAACCAATTGAAATAACCGCATTCAATGATCCATACACGCAGGACTTTAGTGAGTTCTTGAGTGAGGAAACTTTGCCTAATGGCTGGTCTGTCGATGCTACAGGCTCAGCAGCAAACAGACTTGATTTTTCACCATGGGCTAATGGAGGAAATAACAATACCGGTGTTAAATTCAGTACTTCGTCTGCAGATGTTTTAGGTTACCAGCATACTGGTACAACTGGGACAGCAATATTTACTTTTGAAATTCTAAATAATACTGGTGAAACAATTGAAGCCCTTGAGATCGGTTATTTAGGAAAAGTTGCCAGAGCAAGTGAAGGGCGCAGCCCAGCGTGGACAGTTGAAGTTAATGGTGATGAGATATCTTCACTTGCTTACAGCACATCTTCAGGTATTGACGAAAGCAGATCAGCGACGTTGACCGGGCTTTCGATTGAAGATGGCGAAACTGTTATAGTAACATGGGCAAGTACGAGGGGTGGCGGGTCAGGAGCATCCCGGCAAATTGGTATTTCTGATTTTAGTATTGAAGCAATACCTGCTGGTGAGCCTGTGTTGAACGCAACTCCCACAACTCTTAGTGGTTTCACCTATCCCGAGGGTGCAGGCCCTTCCTCTTCACAGGTTGTTACTATAGATGCATCGAACCTTGATCCTTCAGATGGTAGTTTGACTATCGACGCTACAGGCAGTGACTATGAAGTTTCCTTAGACGGTTTAAGCTTTTCACAAACAGAATCACTGGTTTATAGTGAAGGATCTATAGATGATGTAGACGTCTTCTTCAGACTCGAAGAAAATAAGGATGAAGGGGATTATAGTGGTCAAACAGCCACAATTTCCGGCGGTGGTGCTGATGCTGTAACTATTACTTTAAATGGTTCAGTTACAGAGCCGTTGCCATTATTTACAGGCAATTATATTCAAAGATTTGAAGACTTCGACAGTGCTGAAGGTTTGCCGGAGGGATGGTTTGTTTCGAACTCCTCATATGCAGGCGATTGGGGTTCAGGTACAGCTGGAGCACTCAGAGGCAATGCTAACGTACTCGGATTCCAGCATACAGGAAATACTGGAACATTTACTGCCACACTCCAGATTCTAAATGATACAGGATCTGAAATTACAGATCTCTATGTGAACTATACCGGGCGCGTTGAAAGAACTGATCAGGGGCGTTCACCTGAGTGGACAGTCGAAGTAAACGGAGAAGAAGAAAGCGGACTTTCTTACACAACATTTGATAATTTAGAAACCACACAATATGTTCATATTGATGGATTGAACGTAGCTGCTGGTGAAGTTATCTCAATTTCCTGGTCATCTACCGGGAATGTGGGTTCATCAGGCGGTAGAAAGCAAATCGGTATCTCCGACGTAGTCGTAAGCTCAACGCCGTTTGTGGCTGCAAGTATTCTGGGATCTGAAGGCTTCCGTGTCCTCAGTTCGCCGGTTGAAAATGCAAGCTATGGCTTATTTAGCTATACCGGTGGATCCGGCACAGGAATCTGGACTCAGGGCTTTCCGGGTTCGAACTTCACATCCACGTCAGAAAATTCAAACATATTTGTATACGACGAAGCAGCCAACGAAGGAGTTGGTGAGTTTACCACGCCGGCTAACGCCAGCAACAGAATTGGAACAACATCCGATTCTGAAAGCAGTGCAGGAAAAGCTGCCCTGGTGTGGGTATTCGCCGATGAAAACTACAATAACACACCGGATAATTTCCCGAAACTGCTTCTTTACAACGGGTCTCTGAATACGGGAAACGTAACTGTAAATCTGGGCTATACAGATTCCGGTGATCCACCAAGTGATGGCTGGCATCTGGTTGGGAATCCCTACAACCAGCCCGTTGACTGGGCTTCAATAGTTGCTGATGACCGGAATGAAAATGTAGGAGATGCATTCTATATATATGATCACAGCATCGATGCATATCGCGTCATAGCTGGGCCAGCTTTTGGAGACGATGTTGAAAGTGATACCGACCTCATCGCTTCGCATCAGGGCGGCTGGGTTAAAGTAATGGGCGAACCGGGCGGTTCAGTTGAGTTTTCCGAAGATGATATCAGCAGCGATTCTGCACAGCTCTTTGACACGCCTTCTGAAATTGCCGGGTTCCGTATCAATATGGAGGCTGATGACCGCGGCGATTACGTCCAGTTCGGTTTCCGTGAAGATGCAACTTCCGGTATTGATCGTTTTGACGCGTATCAGCTTGCGCCGCTGACCGGACGCTATGCGCATATCTACACGCTGACCGACGATACGCCGATGATGTCAACCAATATGCCGCTTGGCTACTCCGAGTACACCTTCCCGGTTGGAATCAACTCAAGCGTGGCAGGTGAGCACAATCTGACCTGGGGATCACTTGATCATCTTCCGTACGACTGGAGCGTAACGCTCACCGATAAGGAAACCGGAGAGAAAGTGAACCTCAGAGAAACGGAATCGTTTACGTTCATGCATTCGCCGGAAGGAAACAAAAATTCTGATATAAGTCCTGCCGAGCGTATTGCTAAAACAGGATCTCCGGTTATGAATCTGTCGGATAAAGCACCTGAGCGTTTTGTGGTTCATGTTGCTATGACCAGCACGTCAACTCCTTCAGGAAACGATCTGCCGGAAGCTTTTGCGCTGAATCAGAACTACCCGAACCCGTTTAACCCGACTACCCAGATCAGCTATGATCTGCCGGAATCAGCGGATGTTCGTCTGGACGTATTTAACGTACAGGGCCAGCGCGTTGCAACGCTTGTAAGCGGCACGCAGTCGGCTGGAACGCATACGGTTACGTTTGATGCGTCAAGGCTTGCAAGTGGTGTTTATCTCTACAGAATGGAAGCTGGTGGTCAGGTATTCACACAAAAAATGATGCTGATCAAATAATTAGAAAGAATTTAGTCCCGGAACCGATGATATTTATTTTATTAATTATCGAATCGGTTCTGGACTTATTCACTTTAAAAGTGTAAATTTGAAGCTAAATCAAGGCTAACTCAGCTTAAATTAAATCTATATCAAAATGAAATTTTATATTTTACTTCTACTGATCGCGCTGATTGCCGTCATTTCGCCGGAACTCGTTATGTCTCAGCCACCAGATTTCCCGGGTGAACCGGATCAGGTGCCTATAGATGGTGGGTTAACCTTGTTGGCAGCTGCCGGCGGTGCATACGCTTACAAAAAGCTGCGCA
>PXAI01000196.1 GCA_003567135.1 Balneolia bacterium
AGCCTGATCGGGGTGGAATCTCCCAGAATGTTTGCCGGAACCGATACGGCGCACTATCAGGCGGGCACTTCGCGAGATTTCCTTCAAAAACTAACCGAGAATAAAGTGGTGCGTCTGCAGGGGCGCGGCGGTGACAAGCCGACGTCACGCTACGGCCGCTATCACGCCTACGTAACAGCACGTGATAAAGATGACGACAGCGCTTCGGAGGTCATATCCCTGAATACCAGCATGCTGGAAGCCGGAATGGCGCGCTATTCCACGTTTTATTCACAGGATCCGGATTCTGTGTCCTGGTATCAGCATCTGGCGTGGGTATCCAGCGTAACCGGCCGGGGCGTTTGGGAAGAGCCGGACAGGTTCAAAGAGAGAGTGCCGCGACATATAGAGGAGGGAGAAGATGAGGATGCCGTGACTTTCCCGATCAATATAAATACGGCGACATCCCGGCAGCTGCAGGCATTGCCCGGTATTGGCCCGGGTCGCGCAGACTCAATAATAGAGTTCAGGGAATCAAACGGCCCGTTCAGGGATATAGATGATTTGCAGAAGATCAGGGGTATTGGCCCGGGGATCGTAAACCAGATCAGGCCGAACGTGGTTGTAGATTAGGCGGGGATACATTAAGAGAGGAAAGAATCAGCGGGCTCAAAAACACCCTATTAAAATTAATTGTTTTTAATAAAAGTCCGTTTCTCACCGTCCTGTTTCACCTGGTTTTCGAAAAAAATTTTGATTTTTTCGAAGTAGTGCAAATTATTAAACGATATAAGTGTAATAAAATCAGCGCTTAAAATAGTTAAATACTTTTATTTAATTTTTTTAATAAAAATAGCTTCATCTATTGACTTTAGTATTAAGATGTTCTTATAATTGTGTCAGGTTAAGCGCTAAACAGCTTGGCCAGACAACAAAAAGATGTAAAGGGCTCAGCACCTAAACGCACCTGCCCTCTACTCAATCTTAACACAAAATCTTTGCAATTATGGGACAACAACAACTTTTACTCGTAATACTGGTGACCATTATCGTAGGTATCGCAACAGTAGTAGCGATTAACATTTTCGGAACCAGTGCAGAACAGGCAAACCAGGATGCAGTACGCCAGGATCTGGCTCAGATCGGTACAGCTGCTCAGGGTTGGGTAATCAAGCCAGCACTTCTTGGCGGCGGCAACAACGAATTTGATGATATTGACTTCAGAAAGTTCACATTTCCAGGTCAAATTGATGCTTCAAATCCATTAGTAGCTTCTAACCTTAACGGTTACTACGTGATTTCAGATCGTGGTAATGACTCATTCAAAGTGACAGCTTACCTTGCAAGCTCCGACGATTATACAGGAACCAGTGCAGCTGGGGATTGGTTCGAGATCGTGGTTGAAAGAGGCGAAATGTTCATGAGTGCAGTAGTGAACGAACCTGCTGTAGAAGAAGAAGTAGTAGAGTAACAATATCCTGACGGGGACTCCCCGCACAACTCTCAAAGGGCCGGGGTATATATTCCGGCCCTTTTTTTAGCACCTTACCAAATATTTGCAATTAATGAGAAGCGAGAGCAACAATGGCACAGTTCAGATACATAGGGTTTGCTCCGAATGGCCGAAGGGTACAAGCCGAATTTGAAGCCTCCGGACTGAAAGAAGCAAAAAAACGAGCCGAATTCCTGCGTACCAGCCGCTCCCTTAAGCTACACGAATTATCAGAAAAGAAGATCTGGCAGTTCAAGGCTAAGAAATCCAGCGGTAAGATTATAGACGGCGAGCAGGATGCCTTCACGAAAACCGAAGTGGTTGAGGCGCTTGAAAGACTTGGCTTTACCGATATTAAGGTTAACAAAAAGCTGGTTCTGTTTAAGCAGGGCGTAAGCAATGAGGAAGTAGTAAACTTCATCAGGCTGTCTGCTGATCTTCTGAACCAAAAGCTTTCCTACGACGAAATTCTTACCCTGCTCCTGGAAGACACCACCAACCAGCGCATGAAAGAGGTGATCAAAGAGATCCAGAAAGATCTGCGCGATGGTAAGGAAGGCCGGGAAGTGTACGGGAAGCATGTAGATATTTTCGGAAAATTCGCCTCGTACATGCTGGGCGTTGCAACAACTTCAGGTAATATGGCCCAGGTGTTTGAAAGCACCGCCAAGTTTCTGGAGCGGGATGCCAACTTTAAGAAAAACCTTCGCCGATCCCTCATGATGCCTGCCATTACCGTGCTGGCTATTATCGGCGTAGTTCTTTTTTATGTCGGCTATATTTTTCCCGCCACCGCCGAAATGTTCCTGCAGTTCGATATCGAGCTTCCGCCTATGACGGCAGCCACGCTTGATCTCAGCTACTGGCTGAAAGCCAACTGGATACTGATAACGCTTTCCTTCATCGTTCCAATCGTCGGTTTTATCGCCTGGATAAAAACCGAAAGAGGAAAGTTCCTGATGGATAAGTATCTGATCAGAATTCCGATAATGGGTGATCTTATCCACAAGACCAGCATCGAAATTTTTGCACGCGTATTCTTTACGCTTTACAGCGGATCGGGACAGAATATCGACGTTATCCGGGTAGCTTCTGAAGCGTGCCGGAATACCTATATGGAGCATCAGATAAAGGCAGTAGCCATTAAGATGATGCTCGAAGACGGGAAAGGCCTTGTAGAGTCGATGGAGGCTACAGGAGTTTTTACCCATACAGCCATCAGCCGGTTTAAGCTTGGCGTGGAGTCGGGTTCAGTGCGCGAAAATGCGCGGCAGCTTGCGGATTATTACGAAACGCAAACCTCCTATAAGATGGAATCGATGATCGACACGATCAACCTGATCATCAACTTCCTGATTATGATTGCCCTTATCGTGATTACGATTGTTTCCTCTGAAGCTGCAATTATCAAACCTGAAACACCTTATTAGGCACGATTATGTTAGTAACCAGCAGCGTAAAACGAAGATTAGGTGAATCCCTCGTAAAAGAGGGAATCATCTCGCACAGCACTCTCGATCAGGCCATCCAGATGATGGAGCGGGAGCCGGAGCATCTGCGCCGCAGGCTTCCCTTGATTCTGATTCAGGAATTCGATGCTGATCCGAATCAGGTTATGAAGCAGGTTGCCTCCTTCTACGCATTTAAGGAAGTGGGAAAGGGCGATGATTACGCCAGGCCGGAGGTTATCGACAGTATTAATCAGGCCAAGGAACTGATCCCTGATACGCTCTTTGAGGAAATTATCTCAAAAAATGCGATTCCCTGGATAGCCAATCACGACAGTATTGTAATCGCCGCGGCCGATCCGATTGATCCTCAGCTGAACGAAACGCTGGGCAAACTTCCGCAGAAGCATCACGAAGTAGCCTATTTGCCGCATGATAAGGTGAAGTATATTACCGCGCACGTTCACGAAAAGAAAAACGAGTTTCTGGAGCTGCTCGAGGAGTACGGTACCGAAACCGAATATATTGATGAAGTAGAAGAGCAGGCGATTGACGAAGAGCAGATCAATGCTGAGATCAAGCAGAGTATGCTTAACTCTCTCGTTGAAGGGATGCTGGTCGAGGCGGTACGAAAGGATGTGAGTGATATCCACATTATCCCGATCGACAAATTCCATTCGGATATCTATTTCCGCCTGGATGGTAAGCTGAAACTCTGGGTACGCCAGAACAACATTCGTCCGGAAGCACTCAGCGCGGTCATTAAGGATAAAACCCGAAACGTCGACCGTTTCGAGCGCGATTCTTCACAGGATGGATTTATCCAGCGGAAAATTGACGGCACGCAGATTCGGTACAGGGTTTCCATCATTCCTATGGTCGGAGCCGATTTTGACCGGAAATTTGAGTCCATCGTAATCCGGATTCTCGACGACCGGAAAGTGATCACTGATCTTGAAAAACTCGGACTCCAGCCCACGGCGAAAGCGTCGTTTGTAAAGGCGATCAAGAAGCCATCCGGAATTGTGATTATTACGGGCCCGACGGGAAGCGGTAAGTCAACCACGCTCGTTGCGGCGCTCTACTCAGTTATTGATCCGAGTGTAAACGTGCTTACGGTTGAGGAGCCGGTGGAGTATCTGATTAAAGGTGCGCGCCAGCTGAAAATCAGCCACAAAATGTCGTTCGACGATGCCATGCGCGGAATCCTGCGTCATGACCCTGATATCGTACTCGTGGGTGAGATTCGTGATCTGAAAACAGCGGAAATCGCCATGAAACTGGCCAATACGGGTCACCTTACGTTCTCCACGCTTCACACCAACGATGCCCCGAGCGCGGTGGCGCGACTCTATAAAATGGGCGTTGAGCCGTTTCTGATCGCAACTTCCATTAACCTGGTTATGGCGCAGCGGCTTATCAGGAAACTTTGCGAAAACTGCAAAACTCCGGTGGAGATGAACGATGGTGAACGTGAACTGGCGAAAGGGCTCGGGTTTACGGATAAAGAAATTGATGAAACGATCTTTTACGATCCGGTTGGCTGCAAAAAGTGCAACAACGGATATAAAGGAAGAATGGCGATTCATGAAGCGCTCTATTTCGATAAGGAAATCAAGCGCATCATCTACGAATCAGGTAGTAATATTGATGAAGATCTGATTCGTGAAGTTGCTGTTCGTAACGGAATGCTGACGCTCAGGGCTTCCGGCCGCGAGCGGATTAAAAACGGAAACACCTCCATCGCGGAAATACTTGCCGCAACGATTGAGGACTGATCCCCGGTAAACGGTATGGAAGACTACAGTGAACTTATACTTTCGTTAGCAGCCGTGGTGCTCTTTAGCCTGTTCGCATTACACACGAACAGGATCATGCACGCTTCGGATCTGCGCGATGTGGAAAACGGCGTGAAGGCTGAAGCGCTTCGGATTACCGAGTCGGTAATCCAGCGGGCATCGGTACTGCCGTTTGATGAGCTGGTAATAGGCACGCGTCTTCAGAATATGAACCCGGAGTCACTCACATCTTCTGAAAATTTCGGAATGCCGGAAGGTCGGGAGTCTCCGATTGACTTTGATGATTTTCACGGGAAGGAAATGATGATTTACGGGGTGTACGGCGAGTTCGTCATAACATGTGAAGTTGAATACATCGCTCCGGGAACGGTAAGTGTTCCGATGGGCGGACGATCGGTGCGGAAAAGGCTGACTGTGACCACAAATCACGAGGAGCTTAACAGCCCGGTAAGGATGAGATATTTGAAGAGCTACTACTAATTAATGAATACGAATATGGAAGCTAAAGAACTCAATACGACTGATACTGTGCCTCAGAAGTACAGACATTTGACCGATGCTGTGCTTAACAGGCCGCCGGTTCTGTTCCGCTCTTTCACCAGAGAGGATCTGTCGGGTTTTTTCGACTCGGGAGTTCCTGTTGAGTATGTGATGCTCGAAGAAATAAAGCCAAACGGGTTACCGGAATCCGAAGTAACCGGATATCTGGTGCTCGAGGGCATGATTGAGGTACGGCGAAACGGCTTTGTGATCGAAGAATTCAGGCCCGGCGACTTTATAGGGGAATCGTTTCTGCACGTCAGAAATATGCACAGATGCGAACTGAGAGCACAGATGTCGTCTGTGGTTCTGATGTTCAACCGTGCTCCCGTACTGGAGTTTTTCCGGAACAGGCCAGAAAAACTGCTCAGAATTTTTACGCTGAATGTGATTGAGTCGCAGCACCGTCACATTTATAATCTTTACCTGCGCATTGCTGAGTGCGCAAAACAGAGGGAGGAAAAGTAATGAGACCCGGGCTCGTCACATCAATGCTTATTGCGGGTATGCTCTGGCTTGCCGTGCTGAACGTAAATACGAACGTGTTTACCCATTCAGGAAGATGGGTCATTCAGCAGCAGGTAAAAACCAGCGCTGAAGCCGTAAGCATGCTGATCAGCCGCGACCTGAACCGTGCGGGCTTCGGAATTGACGGGCATGGCATCGTACACGCCGACAGCGTTCAGTTCACATTTCAGGCTGACCTGAACAACGACGGCCAGATTCAGGAAATCACCTGGAAATCTGTTAGCGATGAAGAGCTTGATCCCGGCGTACTGAGCCTGATGAGAGTGGTGGGATCAGATTCGCTGATGTACGAAATAAACGCGCTTGATTTCAGATTTGAATACAGAGATCAGGCAGGAAGCGTAACTCAAATTCCAGCTGATATTCGCGCAATCCGGTTTTTTATTCATAATGAATCCCGGGTCGGATACGGTGAATTTCGTGAGCGCTATGCGGTTTGGAGAGAAATTATTCCTCCGAACCTTAACCTTGGTACCCATTTATAAGGGATAAATTATGGCACGCGGACTACTCATATTTCTTACCGGGATGTTCATTGTGATGGGGATTTACTCACTCGGTGCACAGCGTCGGATTCTTGCCACAGAGCAGCAGCTTGCTCATGAGGCAAAATATGTTTCCGCGTTATTCAATGCCCGCTCAGCCGCCGAAGTAACCGCGCAGCATATCACTAAAAATCCAGGCTATGCCGAAGATAACGAAACCCTTACGGTAGAGTTTCCTGAGGGCACGGCCACAGTAACCATCCAGCGCGATGGCCCCGACTACCGGTTTACCACAGTAGCCTGGCACGACAGCGTATCAGCCATTTCAGAAGCACAGCTGATATGGAACAGCGACGCGCTTATCACCAATATTTTTGGCAGCATGGGTATTTACAGCAACAACCTGAACTTCAACATTTCAGGCAGTGCGTTCTCTATCGACGGAAGAAATTATTTCACGGATGGCACTTTAAATGGCAACGATTCAGATATTCTCGGGATATCGCTGAGTGACGGTGATATTCAGGATTACATTCTCGGTGAGCTGAACCAAAATCAGCAAAACCAGATAACCGGAACATGCGGGCCTCCGAGTGTAGGTGTAGTGGATACTGATCCTGATCAATTACAGCAGGCGATTGAGCTTCTCGCGCAAAATGCGGATCTGGTGATTAACAGCGATTATACCGCATCCGGTGCCGGATCACTCGGAACCTACGAAGAGCCTATGATCGTGGAAGTAAAGAGCGGAACGCTGAATCTTTCAAACGCCACCGGAGCCGGCGTAATTATTATCCGTGAAGATGCGGAAATCGACGTTCGCGGAAATCTCGATCATTACGAAGGAATTATTTATGTACAGGGTGCCGCCAGGCTGGTTCGCGGAAATGTGAACATATACGGCGCTATGGTTTTCGGTGGCGAAGATCCTGAGCTTGAAATTGATATTGACCTTCGCGGAAATGTGCACATCCGGTATTCAAGCAGCGCACTGGCAAACCTTAACTACAGATTTGCATCCCGTGCAGCCGGATTTTTCACGCTTAGCGGAGTTTTCGAATAGGAGAATATTATGGAAGCCTACTCAACAGATTCGTTGGAAAAACTCGCCGCACGGCTCGACTACACCGCGCACGACGATGGCTCGGAGCGAATAAGGAAGTGTGCTGAGCTGCTGAGGAATACCCCGGATGAAATCCGGCGTGAGCTTCGCGAAGAGCTCGAGGAGATGCTTCTGCGTATGGACAGCAACGAGGCTTCCGATATGGATATCGGCGGACTTGGCTGTTCAAACACCGTTTGGTACCGCGTTCACGGTCAGAAAAAGCCAGATACCGATTACCAGTACAGTTTGGCCGAAACAGACCTGATGCTCCTTAACGTACTTAATCCCACTCAGATTGATACGCTGATTATCAATCAAAGCCTGGACTTTTCATATACCCTCGAAAACGCTGAGGGCGTGAAACAGCGGTACCGTTCCACGATGTACCTGGATCTGGATCATCTCGCGATGAACATGCGGAGTATCAGTACACAAATTCGTCCGTTCGGCGGCCTTGGGCTGCATCCTGAAGCGGCGAAGCTGTTGAGCCTCAACTATATGAAGTACGGATTAACGCTCGTAACCGGTATCACAGGATCGGGTAAATCATCTACCCTGGATACCATTATCGATGCCAACAACCGGACGATTGAAGCGCACATTGTGATAATCGCTTCCCCGATCGAGATGGTTCATAAACCGAAAAAGTGTATCATCAGGCACCGTGAAGTGGGCCGGGACGTCACATCCTTTAAAGCCGGTGCGGTACAGTCGCTCAGGCAGGATCCCGACATTATTGTAATTGGAGAGTTAAGAGATCCGGATACGATCCAAACCGCGCTCGAAATCACCGATTCAGGACATAAAACGTTTGCAACACTGCACACCGCATCCGCAACAGAAAGTATCGACAGGATAATCGGCGAGGTGCAGGTGGATCAGCAGGAGCGTGTGAGAAACCGGCTTGCCGATGTACTCACGTGCGTCATCAGCCAGAAGCTATTGCCGTCAACCGATGGGAAACGCGTTCTGGCGAAGGAAGTGCTGGTGGTAACGCCGTCAGTCAGGGCAGCAATCCGGAACAACACGTTGGGCGAAATCTATCAGATGATAAATGAAGGCGGATCAGCGGGGATGATTACAATGGAACAGGATTTAAAGCGCCTGTATCAGGAAGATAAGATTACAATTTATGATGCGATCAGCCACGCCAACAACAAGAAAAGATTACGCGAAATTTTAGGACTGGAGCAGCAATAATGAGAAAAAAGAAACAAATAATAAGCCTGAAGGTAATTGGTGAAAAAATTCACCTGGTAAGGTTTGTACGTGAGAGCGGGCTCTGGAATGCCGATGCGGTCCGTAAGATTGATATTTCAGGTATGCTGAAAAAAGACCATAGCGCCAAACAGGAAGAAGAAACCGTAACCGCTGAGGATATTTTTGGAATTTCGGCTGAATCTGAGGATCAGGCTTCGGTAATCACTGCGGATACTCCGCCTGCATTACCCAAGAAAGAGAATTCAGAAAATGAGGATGATGACTTCCTCGACCTGGATTTACAGCTTGGTGAGAATGATGACATAAATGATCTTAGTGA